>CAMWXM010000101.1 GCA_947178195.1 uncultured Ruminococcus sp. | reverse complement strand
GTCTAAATCTTCTATGGTTATAGGATAAGTCAAATTATATTTAGACAAATCAATTTGATTAGATTTAATAAATAAATTTAAATTTTCAACTCTATTTGCCGTTTCAGCACTTGGATAAGAAATAATTTGTTGAGAGGATTTGCCGGAAGTTACTACTACTCCATTCAATGCAAAGGCATCACAAAACAACGTGTTTTCAATTGCATTATAAGTATTTTTTGCGTCTGCTTGATTTGCTTTGGCTTCTGCTTTTCCTTTTTCAATGTCAATAGCAATATCCATTCCTAAACTTACAAAGTCACCTACAATAGGTACCCAAGAAGCACCAGCTGAAATATATTCAATCGTTTTATCTGTTACTTGATCAACTACAAAGTCACTAACATTACCAGTAACAGCATCCTGAGATGAATAAGAATATTTCATATCATAATAAATTTTTGCATTCTCATTAACTGCTTCCGTTAACTTGGCACCAGAATAAACTTCACTGATCGAAATAGTATTTTCATTTAATGTATTAATATTTGTATTGCGTATATTAAAATCAGTATTTTCGTAATTATATAAATCCTGATTGTCCATAGTATGATAATCTGTTATTTTAGAATTGCAAAAAGTTAATGAATACCCATCCTTCTCATTTATTAACTTTAATTTTGGACCAAAAGCGCCAGCTTCACCAGTTAAATCACCATATTCATACCAGCTTGAAAACAATCTAAACCCTGATTCCGAAGCTGAATCAGATTGACTCAATTCAGAACACACAGTAAGCAATGAATTCTTTTGTAATATCTCTAATCGTTGTTCATCTATATCTGTAACCAATTTCATCTTTTGTAAATCAAAATCCAAATAATCTACATCTATTTTGGAATATCTGCGTTCAAATTCATTTTTTAATTTCTTAGAAGATAATCCTTCAATTATTCTTTCCTGTTCTGCCAAAGAGTTTGCACTACGAAGCAGATACTTTTGCAAGCCAGCCATTTTATCTGAATCATATTTCCATGTTGTGTATTTGGCATTACTGTATTGAAAAAAAATTTGCTGGTACCACGGAATTTTAACATCACTGATTTTATCAGCCAATGCTTGCAGAAACTTTCCGGTATCTTCGGTATCCATTGTTAAATAAAGTGAGGCAAGAACCAAATACTCCATTTCAGTAATATCTTCTGTTTTTTTGTTAAGCGTTTCATTAATCTGATCCCATTTAAATTCTGAATTACCATCCTTATCTTTAATCACAAATTTTTCAATATATTTATCCATTAATTCGCTATCAGTTTTGCTTAATGAACTTTGAAATGATGCAGTAGAAAGAAAAACACTGGTTTTACCATTAAAGGATGATTTCACATCTATTATGTTAGTTAACCTTTTAAGTGTATTGCTATATGCTTTTAACATTTCTAATTTTTCATCAAGATTTCTTTCATAATCTTTATCAACTACATCTACATCTTCAAAAAGCTTTATTATATCAGATTTGGCCATATCCTCCTTGTCTACCAATTTCTTATGATATGTATCTAGATCATCTAAATATTCTGAGATATCAAGATCATAATAATTAATACCATCTGCAAAAAAATCAATTATACCACCGAAAATCCAACGATCATTATTTTTCGCATTATCATCATCTATATATTTTAACAGTTTTTCTTTTTCTGCTTCTGTAAACTCCCTTAACATCATCCAGTCTCCTTTTTAAAATTTATTTCTGATAATTAATTATTATGTCAAAATACTATTATCAAAATTCATAAATTCATCCTTAACTGCTTGTATCATTTCAGCAGTCCTAACTATTAATAACTGCATATTTTCTTCCATTTCCTTAAACTGTTCATTTATTTCTTTCAACTTTGAAGCAGTATTCCCACAACTTTTATCAAGCAAATTGTCAATCTCATTAAGTTTTTCACTTATTGAATATTTGTCTGATAAGCCAATTATTTCCGATTTGTACAGTTCCAAATTTGATATATTTACTTTTAACGCAGTACTCATAATTCCTCCATAATCAATAAAGGTCGTTGTCCTTATCATCAATTTCATCTATATAATCACTACAAAGAGTCTTAATCTGATTCATGATTTCTTTTACTTGCCCACTTAATATTATCATTTTATTGCCATATAGTAAGATATTTGTATGTACATCTCCTGCTGATACACCTTCTGAGTAAACTTTCTCAATAATTTTATTATATTCGCTTAATCTATTTTCAAATAACTCGCCCAATTGGCTATATGCTTTTGAAATCCCCGTATATTCCTCATCATATACAATTAAATCTGCCATTTTATCCCCTTCTTTCTCATTCAGTTTCAGAATCAATCGCAATTATTTGGTTACGACAACATATGATCTCATTTTCATAATAGTATATATCATTTCTAAGTTGACTATTTAAGCTGTTTAATTCTTCAATTTTATTCTGTATTGATTTTTTCATATTGTCAAATTTAATCATAATACCAGATATATTTTGATTAGAACAATATTTTTTTAAATGTTCTGCAAGTCCAATTACTTTTTTAGATTTAGCATTCTGCAATTCACTGAAAGAAGCATATCTTCGCATTAAATTTTCCTCCACCTGAGATCTATATTCTCCTACTTTATCCAATGCATTTTCCAAATTCAATACTTTTTCCGTATTTTTAACTATTAAAGAATTACACTCATCTATCTTTAATTCCAAATTATAAATACAACACATTAAACCATACTTTTCCATAATAAAATCTTCCTCATAATATATTATTTTAAATCAGCTTCAGCTTTAATCACATTAAACCTCAAGCTGATTTAAAAATCAGATACTCGCAGGGAGAAGCTCCCTGCGATAATCCGATTAAGTAAAATTACGCTCTGAACTGATTTGCAATATCAGAATCAGTCTGCTCAACAGCATCAGCAGTTTTATTAAGAGCGTTGCAAATATCTGCAATCAGCTCCTGCATCGATACGAATCCGGGCTTAAGCTCCTCATACTTGTCGGAGTATGCCTCACTTGCAGCACCCTCCCATTCGCTCAAAAGCTGAGAAAGAAGATTATCCATTGCTGTAATAACCTCTCCTACAATATCCGACTGCTGCTGATACTCGCTTGCACGGGTTCTCATTGAATCCGGCGTCATTCTAATCTGGTTTGCCATTTCTGGTTCCTCCTAAATAAAATAATATATTTGATACTGCTATATTGCAGTTATCATCAAAAATTATTGCCTATACAATACTGTTTTCAGTTTTGTAAATCCTCCGCTATTCACATAATATGCATCGCCTGTTTCAAGTGGCTTTTTAAATTGTCTTGCAACCTGCATAGGAACATCTGTTAATTTTATATTCTGAATATCGTCAAAAATAAGATAATTCTTAAATTCTTTAATCATTTTCATTGTATCCGGAGCGCCGAACGCAATCTGTACATTTTCAATATTCGCATAAATCACACAGAATTTCATTGCCTTATATTTTCCGAGCATCTCTTTATACATTGCAAGAATACTTTTATCTTTACTTATAATATCATGAACATCGTTATTCTGAATCACTAGAATTAAAAGCGGTTCTTTTTCAAATTCATTATTTCTGCTCATAAGCATCTCATAACGCTTCATCAGACGTTTGTGCCATTCAGTAATTACATCTTTCACATCCTCAGGTAATAAAATATATTTGCTGACATTGCTAATATCACTAAACTTTCTGGAAACATCATCTACAATTACCGCTTCAATCGGGGATTGTTCTGAATTTTTACTCAATTGAGACAGCATATATCGTACGAAATTTCCCTTTCCTGATTTTTCACAACCGCATATACTTAAAATATTTATTGTACTAAAATCAAAAATTTGTTCTGATACATTTGAATAGTCAAGTCCACAAATAACAGAATAAGGCTTTAATCTTAAATCATAATTTTGTTTAATAAACTCCTTATCCAAAAGCTTTGGTATAACAGGAATTGGTCTTGCGCCCATACCGTTGTGCCTTTCATTCTGAGTTTTTATAAAATCACGCATCTCATTAACTCGCTCAATTTCCTTTTCACCGTTAAATGCAAGATATGTCTGACATTCGTAGAATTCCTTATCAATTTCAATGATACATCTGCCTGGAGTTGCCAACGGACGCATTCTGCATGAACCGAACAAACTACCGTACTCACCAGAATCATTGCAGTAAAGACCAATTTTATTTGCAAAATTTGAAAGATATTTATATCCTATACCGCTTAGCTGAGAGTTCGCAGCAATAACGCTGATTCCTACAGATATACCCTCTCTGCAAATATGCAAAAGATCATCATTATCATTGAGATATAGTTCCCTTAGAGCAGTTAGATTATCGACTATAAGAACAACTTGAGGCAAATCCGTGTATCCTGCCTCCTTATAGGAACTGAATGAACTGACTCCAACTGATACAAGTTTTTCTTTTCTTTTGATTGTTTCTTCATTAAGCAGCTTAAAAAGATTTTTCAGCTTTTCATCATCTGAAGCGCATACCACTCCGCCAATATGTTTCAAGGATTCAAAGTTTTTCAGAACCATAGAACCGAAGTCAAGAATATAGATATTCAACTCCTGCGGATTATATTTTTCGGTCAGATTCTTAATAATCCATTGCAGCAGATTGGTTTTGCCGTACTGTGATGAGCCGATTATCATTGTATTCTGACTACCAAGCCCGACACTGACTGTTCCCTGATACTGATTATCGGGATCATCATAAATTCCAAGCTCGCAAATAATATCTGCTGTACTTTTTTTCCCAATTTTATCCAAAGTAATCATTTTCGGAAGCGGCGGCAGACATATATCAGAAAGTTTGGCTATACCGCTATTTTCACAATAATCATGCACATAACTAACAACAGCGTTAAGCTGGGTTTCCTCTGCTGATTCCGACTTTGGTTTTTTCTGCTCATATACAACCTGTTTTAGTCCCGAAAGCGATACCTCGCAGATTTTGAATTCCTTAATATTGCTCTCGTCCGCTTTTGCAGGACAACCGCTGTATGCTGACTGGAATAATTCAAAAATCTCATTATTGCCGACCTGTAAATATGCTCGACCAGGTTCTTTAATTTCTGCCGCAAGAGGCGACTTTAAAACCTCATTACTGTCGCTCTGTGACTGAACTTTAAGACAAAGCTTGAATTTCGAGTTACTCCATATCTGCTCGTTAACTTGTCCTGCCGGTTTCTGCGTAGCAAGTATCAGATGTACCCCAAGACTTCGTCCTATACGTGCTGCACTTATCAATTCTTTCATAAAATCCGGTTGTTCAGCCTTTAACTCGGCAAACTCGTCAACTATAACAATAAGATGCGGAAGCGGTTCCTTCACATCTCCTGCCTTGAATTTCTTAATGTATTTATCGATATGATTAACCTCAGCTTCTGCGAAAAGTCTTTGCCTTTTTCTAAGCTCCGCTTTAATTGATTTCAGTGAACGATCAATTTCTCGTCCGTCAATATTAGTTATCGCTCCAACCAGATGCGGTAGCATTCTGAACTGATTTACCATTCCGCCACCTTTGAAGTCGATTATTACAAAGCTGACCTCGTAAGGATGAAAAAGCGTTGCCATTGAAAGTATATATGTCTGCAAAATTTCACTTTTACCTGAACCCGTCGTTCCGGCAACAAGACCATGCGGACCATGAAATTTATCATGAAGATCAAGATAAACAACTTCATTCTTTGTTTTTACGCCGAGAGGAGCCGCCATGCTTTTAAACACCTGAGACTTCCCCCATCTATTACTTAAATCAAGATCGTCAACTGATGTAATTTCAAGAAGCTGATAAAGCGAAATGTTTTTAGTTAGCGTTCCTTCAAGACTTATTTCCTCGCAATAAACAGGCGCTAATCGCATTGCTGCATATTCAGTCATATTATCTGATACTTTCTCATAACTGAAGTCAACTGCCTGATTTCCATCGCTGCTTTGAATAAGAGTGCCGGAAAAATCATTTTCATTAAGCTTTATCAGCATACTACAATGCTGAGGGATAAGACTTTTTTCATTTTCAAAAAATATGAAAGTTACGCCTATACCGTTTGCTTTTTCAATAAATTTTGATATTGGATGACGCTTAATTCCAACATCATCGTATACAAAAAGAACTATCTGTGGTTCATTCCGCTTAGTTTCCTCACGATTCGACATTTCCTTATACAGATATTCAAAAAGAATATTTTTACTTTTTTCATCACAAATTATATTTCTCATACCAAGCATATCATTAAACACATGAGGCAAAAATCTTATCCAGCTCATTTTTCCAATATTATTCTCATCTGTAATAAAGAACAGTTTTACGTCATTCTGATACTGTCTTGTACACAAATCTATAACCATAATTTTCAGAATTTCATAAAGCTTTTCATCGCTTCCAATCACTCCTATACCATTTGCATCCGTCAAACTGCATACAACGGGAACTTTGTCAATCATTCTGTATTCATCCGATATACGTTCAGGTATCTCAGCAAGCTCATCCTCTGCGTCAAGTTTTTCCTGCACTTTACAGTCGATTGCTCTTTTGGCTTCCAGTATTCCTGTTCCAATACGAATATTGAGAAAGTCCTCGTCATCCTTGCTGCGATCAAACAAATCTCCTGAAAACTCTTTGAGCATTTCTTCTTCACGAGCAGAAGAATAATAAATATTATTAAGAATACTACGTTCTTCATTTCTTGCAGACTCTATTTCGGAACGTTTTTTATTTATATATCTGTCATATTTTTCTTCACGCTCATCAACACTCTTTTTGTATTCTTTACGACCGTTTGCAAAATTAAATATAGACGTAATTATACCTAAAGACATTGAACAGGCGCTGAATATTACAAAGCTTCCTCCGCCTCCCATCACTCCTCTCAATACAACGGTAAGACCAAGCATTGCAAATGCGGGAATTAACGACATTAAGAGGTTATTCTTAGGCTTTTGCGGAAGCTGCGGCGGATCAAGTATACTTATTTTTTCCTCTGGCAGTGTCGATTTAATTCTTGTATTTCGGCTGAACTTAGGATAGCTTCCATTATTTTGTACATCGCTGTAATTCAAACAGCTTACAATTACTTGATTTGATGTATATAATTTTCCGTATTTAAAATACAAACCATGGCTTGTAATTGAAATGAAATCAAAATCCATCAGTTGTACTTCATTTTTAATTCGCTGACCGTTTATGTACACACCATACTTTGCACCGTTGTCTTTTATATAATATTTATTATCCCTTTTGGTTATTGAAATAACATCTCCGCCTATCAATTCATCGCTTAATTTTAATTCACAGTCGCTTGTACCACCAATTTTAATCTCAGATACATCTGAAATATTAATCATACGATCATAGCTTTTATTTTCTGAATCAAAATCTATAAGAAAACCAATTGACAGTATTTCTTGATTTGAACTCTGATATTTAAGTATGATTTTATCACCGTGATTCAGTTCTTTTACAGACAATTTCATAATACCATCCGGAGAAATATATACATTTTCACTGCAAGCCAAACACCATTTTCCGTTATCGTTAGATATTTCTGCAAAGAAGTTTTCAAAAAACTGACTACTGTCAAAGCGAATCAAGCACTTTCCAAACGTCCCTATACGAATAACTCCAGATTCTTCATTTACAGTAATCTCACGGTAAATATTTTTATATCTAATTGTAATTTTATATTTCTTAGCCATATGAATTCCTCCGCTGTTTATAATAGATTACTGTCGCATGATGCAGACCGAAATCACAAAGTGTTTTTGTTCCCCTAAGCAAAGCAATTGGATTTTCACTCCGCAAATAGCACGATGAGATATCCTCAATATTCATTCCAAACTTATATGCGCTATTCAAAGCGATAATAAGTTCATTTGCTGTTATATCAAGCGGTACCTCAATATCTTTTATAATTCTGCCATCGTCTATGTTAAGCACAATAGTTATATTTTTGTTTTCCAAGATGAACTCTCCTCTATATGTATCGCAATGCCAGTTTGTCAAATCCAGGAATGTCCGCCCACTGCTCATAATCCATATCATCCGCATTATCAGCAAATGGAATATTTATTCCGAATTGATAGTTATTTTCTAATACTAAACCTTTTTTATATTTTCCACAAACCAAAGTAAATTTCGATTCATCGGAACAGTCTATATTTTCAAGAAGCCTGTCCAGATTATGCAGACCGATTCTACTGTATTCTGCAAGTATAATTACATTATCAGAAATACTCATAATTTTTGAAACATCACTACTAAACGCCGAATCACTGTCAATAATTATACAATCATATTTTCCTGTTTCCTTAATCTTTTCTGCAAGGTATATATACTCGTTACAACCAATATCCATTGCTGTCAGTGATTTGGGGAATGGAGGAATAATACTAAACAACTCATCCTTAATTACTGATTCTGCTATGCTGCTTATGTATTCACTTTTAGATTTCATAGGCTTTTCAAAACCGCTCTGTATATAGGATGGCGATTTCATAAAGCTGTCAAAACTCTGAAGAGTATCAATACCCATATACAGTACTTTTTTATATTTCTTAGACAACGCAGCACATAATCCAAATGCAAGCGTGGTTTTTCCACTTCCGCCAGACGGAGAGTATATGCTTATAATCTCCGTTCCTTTTTTTCTTGCAGAAGCTATGCTTTCTGAGCTAAGATTACTTACAATCTCATTATATATTTCCTTTACGCTTCCATATTTATATATTTTTGATACATTCATTTCAAATAATCCAGAGGATTCATTCGGATGTTCTGTCAGAATGAAAATATTACTGATCTCATGCTTTACAAACTCCGGATTATACATTTCTTCGTTTATAATCATTATATCAAAACTCTGCGGAAGACTAAAAAGTTTATCCAAATACCGCTGTTCTGTAATGATGTTAAGTTCGCACCGTCTATCATAACCGTCTATGAAGCGGCGTTCAAGCGCCATTATATAATTTTCATCGCTGTCTGCTATCAGTATTTTTATATTTGACATTTTTCAACACCTCTTTTTATAAATTTAACAACAGTAATATAATTATTTTTCCGTTTAAATCTAAAACCATCACTAAGTGATTCAAAAAAATTTTTCATATACTGTTTTTCATAATTTTGAAATATCATATTTAGTCTCTTTTCTTTAATAAATAGGTTGTAATGGCATTCAATAATATGAATTTTTCAATTCCTTTGCTGAATCAAAAAATAAGACATCATTATTTTCATTAGGCATATTTTATCATGAACATCCGATGTAATAATATCACTGTTGATTTTTTCTATTAAATAT
>CAMWXM010000100.1 GCA_947178195.1 uncultured Ruminococcus sp. | reverse complement strand
TTTTTTTTCATATAAATTAATCAGAAAAATAATGGCAACACCGTCATAGCACGGATTGTGCATTTTTATGCGGTATTGCCTGAAAAAAAATCTGAGGTGTAATATGAAAAAAATAGGTAAAAAAATTATCAGAAGATCATTGGTCGTTGCATGCGCTCTTACGATTGCAGGAGGAACTTCCGTTTATTTTATGAGAAGATCCCAGAATGAAACAATTGCAACAATGGGAAGTATGAATCAGAATACTCCTGTTATTGTACTGGATGCAGGTCATGGGGAATATTCTTAAATATAGTTCAATTCGTTGAATACTATGGGAATCGATTCTATTACCCGTGGAATTCTTATGTTCGATTTTGATATGAATCGTGTATTTCCAATCGATTTGCACAATTATTCCGTATGTTGCGGATTTTGCGTTATATAGATTATCTGCAAAAAATGATTATTTTCTCACTTCATACCAAAGATACGAATTTATTTGTTCTTCAGTATAGTCATCTATTTCCTTAGGATCAATAGTAATTCTCTTATAATTATTTTTATCATAAAACCTTACTGCACGCTTATTTTCAGCTGATACACACCAGTAAACAGAAGAAAGTTTCAGTTCTTCAAGTCCTATGCGTATTATTTCTGCCATAGCAAACTTTGAAAAACCTTTTCCCATAGCTTTTTTACGGATAGTAATTGCAAATTCAGCCTTGTTGTTCCTGATTCTTTTCAGGCTTACTGTTCCCATGTATTCATCAGAATCATCTGTGATTGCAAGATGAAGATTTTCTTTATCATCCTGACTATCCGCAATAAAATTTTCACAATTTTCAATAGTAAATGAGCCAAAGTTCGTATGCATATTTTCCACTACAGATTTATCATGCATCCACTCCAGCATAAGTGTAGCGTCTTTCATTTCCAATTTTCTTAATTTCATATATACACCTTTAAGCCAGTTAATTAAATTCTTTTTTGCTCATTTCCAGCGCACTTGCAATAACTGCGTCCATATCATAGTACTTATATTCGCCAAGTCTACCGCCGAAAATAATATTATTTTCAGACTCAGCAAGTTTTTTGTACTCAGCATACAGTGTGCTGTTTTTTTCATCATTTACAGGATAATACGGTTCGTCACCTGGTTTCCATTCAGAACTATATTCACGACTGATAACCGTTTTGGGCAGGTCATTGCCGTTTTCATCCTTGCCAAACTCAAACCACTTATGCTCGATAATTCTTGTCCATGGCGTTTCTCTGTCAGTGTAGTTTACTGCGGCATTTCCCTGAAAATTTGGCTTGTCCAGTATTTCATTTTCAAATTTTACACTTCTATATTCAAGAGTGCCAAGCTTATAGCCAAAGTAAACGTCGATGGCTCCTGTATATACGATCTTTTCAGCAAGCTTATCAAGCTCTGCTTTGTTTTCAAGGTAGTCGATTCCAGTACGTACTTCAATTCCTTCAAGCATATTTTTAACCATTTTAGTATAACCGCCAACAGGAATACCCTGATACAGCGCATTAAAATAATTGTTGTCAAAGGTTAAGCGGACAGGAAGTCTTTTGATTATAAATGCCGGAAGTTCGCAGCATTCACGTCCCCACTGCTTTTCTGTATATCCCTTAATAAGTTTTTCATAAATATCTCTGCCCACAAGGCTTATTGCCTGTTCTTCAAGATTCTGTGGTGCGTCTATGATTTCTTTTCGCTGTTCTTCAATTTTGGCGGCAGCTTCTTCCGGAGTTACCACACCCCACATCTTATTGAAAGTATACATATTAAATGGCAGAGAATAAAGCTCGCCCTTGTAATTTGCAACAGGTGAATTAGTAAACCTGTTAAATTTGGCATATTGATTTACATAGTCCCATATTTCTTTAGTGTTTGTATGGAATATATGCGCCCCATACTTATGAACGTTTATTCCCTCGACTTTTTCAGTATAAACATTTCCGGCAATATTATGGCGCTTATCTATTACAAGCACTTTTTTTCCTGCCGCCTTTGCCTGCTGTGCAAAAACTGCTCCATAAAGCCCAGAGCCAACTACTAAATAATTATATTTATCCATTTTTTGCGTTCCTTCTTTTATATATTAAAGTTATGGGTTTAAATAGTTTTTGATGAAAATTTAGTTTTTTCAAAATAAATGAAATACAAATAGGATCAGTAATACTTATAAGAATATTGCATACTATATTAAGCCAGAAGTTGCTAATATGTAATTTCGACAGAACAACTCTGTTGCTAGAAGTAAATACGCAATGTATCACATATATTTCAAGAGAATATCTTCCAATAAAACTCAAAAACTTTACATGAGAAGAACTTTCATTTGAAAATAATTTCTTAAAAATCCAGAATGTTTCCGTACATTTTTTCATAACAATTTTGACACTCATCAGAAATAATTATTTCCTACCATTCCTTGCAATATACCTCTGAATTTTTTTCTCAATTCTGTCAGTAAATTCTATTTCAGTCTATAAGTCTTTATCAATTAATCCTCTAACTCCGCAGTGTTTTAAATAATAACCTATTGCTTTTAATTTCATAATTAATTGCTCACCTCTATTTTATCAATAATCTTCAATGGTGAAAATCGTCCATCGTAATTATAGTTGATATTTTCAGTTCGGGCTATCCAATCATAGTCAATATCCTCCGGTTTTTCAAATACAAACATATATTCAGAATCATAAAAAGGCAGATTAACTATGTTTTTATTGTTTGTAAGAAGTTTCTTGTTATACATCAGCGCTTCATAGTAACGCAGTGTTGAACCAGCCTGACCCTCCTGAAGAATTTCTAGTATGCAGTTAGTCTGCATAGTTTCATTTAAAATTTCCATGTATGGCATGTTGTAATCTATAAAGTGTATACCGTCTTTCTGACCAGATTTTTCTTCTTTTGATACAACTTTTATATATGATAATATATTATTTTTCTCACATTTTTTCTGTATACTTTTCAGCATCTCCAGACGTCCCTTGTCATACCCCGAAAAGTACAAATCATATTTTACAGGCTGCTTAGGAAGATCAACTTTTGAATAAATGCATATATTATAGTTGAATCCATATTTATCAGCATCATCTTTGTCATATGTGTAAACTATAATTTCAGGTATATTTTCGCATAAATGTCTCATACATCTGCAAAATGGTTTTGAGTATGTATCAATCGTCAGAAAGACAAGGTGCACATTAGGATTTTTCCTGAAAAATTTACGCAGATAAACGTAACTTAATCCCGGAGTACGCAAATTAGTAGAAAGAATATAGTAATCATTTTCTTTATCAATTTTTTTGAATCTGAAAAAAAGAATATCAAAGAAAAAAAATATCAGTTCATATAGCACAGGTATCTTGCACAGTTTTCTGGCATATTTAACAATAAACCCTTGAGGTTTTTCAGGCAGTGAAAAAAAGCCTTTAACAGTTTCAGTTTTATCTGAATGCTTTGTCAGATCTTTAAAAAGCACTGAAGACATAGTTCCTTCTGAACTGCTGACGTATATAAACTTTTTCATAAAATACCATCCTCAAGCTGTTTTTCCTGAGCTTTCATTCGTTTGATCCAAAGCTTCAAAAACAAACTTATCATATTGAATTTAAGAAGATAACCCATTATACGCCTTTTGACAGGGAACAAGCTGTAATCACATTCCTTTATGGCATTTTTGACCATCTGATTATTAACCAGCTCATTTAGCTCAGATTTTTTTTGCTTAAAGGTTTTGTTGTTGTCAGGGTGTCCGTAGTTTACACCGCAGCAATTAAAAACAATATCAACGATACGTTTTTTATAAGCAGTTTCCAGTTTTGCCCTTTTTGTAATTTTCGGATATTTTGCTGTGAATTTTTTCATTTCTTCAAGCAGCGGGAAAAATGTTCCGGTACTATCAGAATTAAACCTTGTACAAGCCGAATCGTTATTCCTGTTATAATTATAAAGTGCTGAATCTATATAATAAATTTTTTCAGCTTCCGCATAAACATATAAAGAAAACAGCGTATCCTGCATACGTCTTATACCTGGACAGAATAACACATTTTTATCAATTAAAAAGTCTTTGCGGCAGATTTTGCCCCAGGGCGCACCCATGCCAAAAAGATTTTTATGACTTTCAGCTCCTAGCGTCTGAAAGAGAATATAATCCCTCATTTCAGGGGAAACAAAAGTCTCATTTTCACAGGACAATATATTAGAACGTTCTGTTTTTTCTGATGACACAATATTTGCAGCATAGACCAAAACGTCCGTATTTATTTTCTCCAAATATGGAAGTACAGTTTCAACAAAATCATCTTCAACCCAGTCATCACCGTCAACAAAAGCTATCCAGTCTGATTCAGCTGCATAAATACCAGTATTTCTTGCAACAGAAACTCCCTGGTTTTCTTGATGGATAACCCTTATACGCTTATCCTCAGTGGTATACTCTTCGCATATCTGTCCGCAGTTATCAGGAGAACCGTCATCTACAAAAATGGCTTCAAAATCGCCGTTGGTCTGCTTGCATATGCTTTCTATGCATTTTTTCAGATATTCTTCTTTTATTTTATATACAGGTATTACAAACGATAATTTTGGCATATTAAACGGACATTCCTTTCACTAAACAAATTTTCACGGAAATCAAAAACAGTATTCTGCCTTAAAGGCATAATCTTCCTGTTTTATGGTCTTTATATATTAACAAAGTAAATCCAAAAAGTGAGAAATTAACAGCAATATTAAATATATGTTTTTCTGTTACACCGAATATCAAAAAAATCAGTATAAATATTATTAATTTATTATCTTCCCCTTTTTGGGAATATTTTTTTATACCAAGATAATAAGCCGAACAAAGCAGAAGGAAAGTTATTACGCCGAATTGCATAATAAGATTTATATATGCCATATCAAGAGAAAGCTCAAAGGGGTGAAAACCCACTATACGGTATCCATTGGTTACAAGCGGCAAACGCTGTCCCAATACTGAAATACCAAAATAATCAAAATATTCTTTTGAAAGTTCTAATCTTCCGCTTAAAAGACCGTTTAACTTAAGCATCACATTATTTTTATCATCATAAATAAAGCAGACTGCAATAGTCACCAGCGGTATAATTACTGCAAAATATTTGAATATTCTCCAGTTGTATATTTTTGGTCTGCAATAATACAGAACAACTAATATTATCAGTATAGCGATACACACCGACATTGTTCGACTGACGTTTAATGCCGTAAATAATGTAAGTATAGGCAATACAATAATCAGATATTTTTTTAGGGAGACTTTGTATACATAAAAATATTCCATCATAATTATGGTTATATATGTTCCAAATATATTCGGATGAATGAATCCAAAGACATATCTTACTGAATTATTAAAAATTAATTGGGATTCTTTTGGCAATATTCCAACTAATGAAAGAGTGATCAATATAACAGTATACACCGATTTGAATTTCAAATCAAATTTTAATATATCCTTTAAATCAATATTTTTGGCGCATATCACTAATATAAAGCTTTTAAGTAATCTTACCGTACCACTAGTAAAGGCAGATATCATCAAAACAAGTATACAGACAATAATTTTTATAACAGATGAAATACCGTATTCTATTGTACAAAGACGCATCAGCATAAAAGATATAGTTAGCATTTCCGCAATTTTTATTACAATTGGCACAAAAGCATTGCCTTGAAAGTTAGTATGTTCCAGCGCAGTTTGCAACAGCATAAAAAAGTATGCTGCGAAAAAAAATATATCACTTAAATCTTTTTTTTTTTCAAATTCAACTCAATACCTAAATTCATATAACACTTCAACCCACATTAATTTTTATCTTTCAACAGTCGAAACTGGCGATAAAGCCAGAACATAAGCGCAAGCAAAAAATCTTGTCTGTATTTAACAAGTTTTTTTATAGCCAGCTGCTTTATCCCAGTTGTTTTAACTTCATTTACGATTTGTCTGAGGTACTCGTCATTAGAATATTCCTTTATAAGCCTTCTGACCTCAGATAATGTTTTGCCAGCTTTAAATAAAACATAAATCCCGTTTCCAAAAGCGAGAAGATAACTGATTTTTAATTCTTCAGGATTTTTTTTTATAAGTTCGGCCGATTCATAGAATTTTTTATACTCCGGCCATAAGACATCTCTTCTTATTTTCCAGATGTTCTCAAAAAGCTTTGCATTTCTTGAAAGAGATGATTCGCTGGTAACTATTTTGTAACTATATAATGGCTTATTTAAAACAAAAACATTTTTACAGAAAACCAGATATTGCAGATTAAAAACATAGTCTTCTGCAAAGGATAGACCCTCCTTAAAAAGGATATTGTTTTTCTTTAATATTTCCCGATTAAAAAGCTTATTCCATACAACAGAAAAATAAAAACTCTGGTTTTTTTCTCCGGAAAATTCCAGAGCATATTCTTCTAAAGTCATAAGACCATGATTTGAATTGCTTATGACCGTACGGCTGTCATCTACTGTCTGATAATAATCAGTTACGACCTGGTCCGCATTATTATCCAAAAGGGATGAAACCTTTTGAGAAATCGTACTTTCAGGCAGTGTATCATCGCTGTCAAGAAACTGGATGTAGTCTCCTGATGATTCATTAATACCGAAGTTACGCGCCTTGCTGGGACCGCCATTTTTTAGATGAAATACTCTTACCATTTTGTGTTTATCTGCATATTCGTCACATATTATTCCGGATTTATCTGCTGAACCATCATCTATAAGCAATATCTCTATATTTTTATATGTTTGCTTTAAAACTGAATCCACGCAGCCATGCAATGTTTCTTCACAATTGTAAATCGGAATTACCACTGATATCAATGGTTCCATTTTTTCTCTCCTTATTTAGATCTGATTTAAAAGCTGCCGGTATATTTCTTTTTAAAAAATTTGGCTCTGAGAAATACCGATATTTTTTTAAACCAATTTATAGGATCCATATGTATACAGCCGATCTCTATAACATCTTCTTTTTTTATTTTGTTGTTATTCAGCTGATAATTTAGCCAGACATTGAATAATATTTCACTGACACGTCCATAGAATCTTGCGTGAAAGGGAGTTAATTTAATATCATCATGTACTTTTTGTGCTTTTATATTTTTTTCAAGCTCAAACAAAATAGAAAATAACCAACTGCAATACTTGTCTGCCAATTTTTTATCCATTATGAACATATTGAACATATATCCATATGTCTGCTTCAGTGTTTTTTCATAAGTTTTAATATAATCAGGGTACATTTTGCTTATAATGTCTCTGGTCATATCAAGATGTATTGAATAATGAGTATGCTTGTAATGTGAATACAATGATTCTATATAATATCTTCTCTTCTTAGGCAGAATGACATTATATTTTAAGCACAATTTTTCTGCCTGCTGCGTATTCAGTACAGACTGAAATTTATCTTTATCATGGGAATTTTTATATGAAAAATGTCTGCGGTAATGAGACAGACCGATATATTCACAGTCCAGATTTTTCCATGCCCAATATAAGCCTGTAAGCTCGCAAAAATAAGGGTTTTTTTCTGAAATATTATCCCCGGAATCGTCACATTCATACCCAAGCTTTTCCTTACCCTTAGCGCCCACTTGCAGCGGAAGATATATATCACTTTCCGGCATATGATATTTTTTATGAGTTGCAACAATAACTTTTATTTTACTGCCCATATATTAATCCCTTCTGAATATATCTCTTGTATAGACCTTATCCTCGACATCGTCAAGGCATTTATCATATCGATTAGCAATAATCCCATCACTCATTGATTTAAATTTTGAAAGGTCATTTACTACCACACTTCCAAAGAAAGTTTCACCGTCTTTAAGCATCGGCTCATAAATAATAACTGTTGCGCCCTTAGCCTTAATACGCTTCATTATACCCTGTATTGAACTTTGACGAAAGTTGTCGGAATTGGATTTCATGGTCAGGCGATACACTCCGACAGTGACTGGTTTCCACTGACTGTCAGCAGTGTTATATCCGGCTTTTTCTAGAACTCTGTCTGCAATAAAATCTTTTCTGGTGCGGTTGGATTCAACAATAGCTTCAATGAGATTTTCAGGTACATCAGCATAATTTGCCAGCAGCTGCTTTGTATCCTTTGGCAGGCAATATCCACCGTATCCGAATGAAGGGTTATTGTAGTGAGTACCGATACGTGGATCAAGACATACGCCGTCAATGATCTGCTGTGTATCAAGTCCCTTCATTTCTGCATAGGTATCAAGTTCGTTGAAATAGGAAACTCTCAAAGCAAGATAAGTATTTGCAAAAAGCTTTACAGCCTCAGCCTCAGTAAATCCCATATATAAGGTGTCCACATTTTTCTTGATTGCGCCCTCCTGAAGCAGTTCAGCAAATGCATGAGCCGCCTTTACAAGCCTTTCGTCGTTCATATCTGTACCCACGATTATTCTCGATGGATATAGATTATCATAAAGCGCCTTGCTTTCACGGAGAAATTCAGGACTGAATATAATATTTTTACTGCCTGTTTTTTTACGAATACTTGCTGTATATCCGACAGGTATTGTAGACTTTATAATCATTACTGCATCAGGGTTATATTCCATTACCAGATTTATTACATTTTCAACAGCGCTTGTATCAAAAAAATTCTTTTTGCTGTCATAATTTGTCGGAGCTGCAATTACAACAAAATCAGCGTCGCTGTATGCTTCCTTTGCATCAAGTGTGGCTTTCAGATCAAGTTCTTTTTCAGTAATATATTTTTCTATATATTCATCCTTTATAGGAGATTTTTTGTTGTTTATCATTTCAACTTTTTCAGGTACAATATCAACAGCATATACCATGTGGTGCTGTGAAAGCAAAACTGCTATTGATAAACCTACATAACCTGTTCCGGCTACTGCTATTTTATAAACCTTATTCATAGAATAACCTCTCATAAGTCAATTAATTCAGCTTCTCTTCCGCTGCAGAAGCCTTTTACACAACAGGTCATTTCTCAAGATCCTCGCCGCATATTTGTGGTAAATCTTCACATTATATTTTCGCTCGTTAAACCTTGAAATATTCCCAACGGAAGTGCCCTTGGGATACGCCAGTATTCCTGCGGTTTACCAACAGAAAATCTAACGTGAATCTTTACAACATCTATACGACGGAGGTTTTTAGAGGTGACCTATAATTCATTATATAATTATACTCCCAAAACAATCATATGTCAAACTTTTTTTCTCATTTCCGTCATTTTCCAGTTTTGTGACATTCTGACAGCTGTTTCAAGGAGAAAGGTTCAAAGCCTTTATATTTTGGATAAATATTACATAAAATTATTTATGTTTTCAAGAGAGTTAT
>CAMWXM010000099.1 GCA_947178195.1 uncultured Ruminococcus sp. | reverse complement strand
TATGGTTAGTTAATAGTTTAAAAAAGGTTAAGGCAATACCGCACAAAGATTGTGCTGCTACACCATTAATAAACAATAAAATTATAATTTACTCAGGAGGATACGTTATGGCTAACAATGAAGAAGCAAATAAGGCGGCAGAACAGCCGCAGGCTGACCCTAAAGCTATGATCGATGAACTTGTCCAGAAGGCAAAGGTCGCTCTCGACAAGTACATGAAGCTTGATCAGGAAAAGATAAACGAAATCACCAAGGCAATGGCTCTTGCCGGTTTATCTGCACAGATGGAGCTTGCTAAAATGGCTGTTGAGGAAACAGGCAGAGGTATTTTTGAAGATAAGGTAACAAAAAATATCTTTTCAACCGAGTATATCTGGCATTCCATAAAATATGAAAAGACAGTTGGTATTATCGAGGACAATGAAAACGAAGGCTATGTGGAAATAGGCGAGCCTGTAGGTATAGTTGCCGGCGTAACGCCTGTTACAAATCCTACTTCTACAACATTATTCAAAGCGATAATCTGCGCTAAAACAAGAAATCCTATTATTTTCGGCTTCCACCCCAACGCTCAGAAATGCTCTGTAAGAGCAGCCCAGATTGTAAGAGATGCTGCAATTGCAGCAGGTGCTCCGGAAGACTGCGTTCAGTGGATAGAAACGCCGTCTATTGACGCTACAGGTGCGCTTATGAATCACCCCGACGTTGCCACAATACTCGCAACAGGCGGTCCGGGAATGGTAAAGGCAGCTTATTCGGCTGGTAAACCAGCTCTAGGTGTAGGTCCGGGAAATACTCCTTGCTATATTGAGAAATCCGCTAAAGTAAAACAGGCTGTAAACGACCTTATTCTTTCAAAATCTTTCGATAACGGCATGATATGCGCTTCAGAACAGGCTGCTATTATTGACAAGGATATATATGATGAAGTAGTTTCATTTATGAAATATCACGGCTGCTATTTTGCAAAGCCGGATGAGATAAAGAAAATCCAGGACGTTGTAATAAATGTTGAAAAAATGGCGGTTCAGCCCTGGGTCGTAGGTCAGTATCCATGGCAGATAGCTGAAAAGGCAGGAATTACTATTCCAAAGGAAACAAAGGTACTCTGCGTTGAACTGAGCAATACCAATGCTTCTGAAAACCCTCTTGCTCTTGAAAAGCTTTCACCTGTTCTTGCAGTTGTAAAATCCGATAATAAAGAGCATGCTTTTGAAATGTGTAAAGAAATGTTAAAGCACGGTGCAGGTCATACCGCTGTTGTACATTCGTCGGATAACCGTATAATCGAAGAATACGGCGAAGCTATGAACGCCAGCCGTATCGTTGTAAATTCACCGGCATCATTCGGTGCTATCGGCGACGTATATAATTCTATGGCGCCTTCTCTTACTCTCGGCTGCGGTTCTTACGGTAAGAACTCAGTTTCCGAAAATGTATCGGCTAAAAACCTTATTAACAGAAAGAGAGTAGCAAAGAGGAGATTGAATATGCAGTGGTTTAAGGTTCCTGAAAAAATTTATTTTGAACCCGGTTCGGTTCAGTATCTTGCAAAAATGCCGGATATCAAAAGAGTTATGATCGTTGCAGATCCGGGTATGGTAGAATTCAATTTTGTCGAAAAGGTTATTTATCAGCTTGAAAAAAATGCCGGTAATCCGATTGTTGAGGTGTTCAGTGAGGTTGAGCCTGATCCTGATCTTACAACTCTTAAAAAGGGCGTAGAGGTCATGAATCGTTTCAGACCTGATACTATCGTAGCGCTGGGCGGCGGTTCCGCAATCGACGCCGCAAAGGGTATGTGGCTGTTCTATGAAAATCCTGACGCAGACTTTATCGGTATGGCTCAAAAATTCATGGATATAAGAAAGAGAGTCTATAAATTCCCTAAAATGGGTAAGAAGGCTAAGCTTGTGGCTATTCCTACAACCTCCGGTACAGGCTCTGAGGTAACCTCATTTGCCGTAATTTCAGATAAGGCAAACAATATGAAATATCCTCTTGCTGACTATGAGCTTACTCCTGATATTGCTATCATAGACCCACAGTTTGTTATGACCCTTCCGAAAACTTCAGTAGCATTCACAGGCCTTGACGTACTGACTCACTCTATCGAGGCATATGTTTCTACTCTTGCCAACGATTATACTGACGCTATGGCTCTCCATGCTATAAAGCTTGTGTTTAAATATCTCCCATCGTCTTATAGCCAGGGCGACGAAGTTTCCAGAGAAAAAATGCATAATGCTTCATGTATTGCAGGTATGGCGTTTACTAATGCATTCCTCGGAATCAACCATTCTCTTGCTCACAAGCTGGGCGGCGAATTCCATATTCCTCACGGACTTGCAAACGCTTATCTGCTCCCACATGTTATCGAATATAACGGACAGGCAACGCCTACAAAGCTTGCAGCATGGCCAAAATACGACCATTATATTGCTCCTGAAAGATATGCTGATATTGCAGTAAATCTCGGACTCGTTTCTGCTGATGCTTCAAATGAAGAAGGAGTAAAGGCTCTTGCAGATGCTGTAAGAGAGCTTATGGGCAAGGTTGGAATCCCACTTTCTATCAAGGAAGCTGGTGAAAGAGACAAGAGATCATATATTGATGCTAAGACTTATGAAAACGCTCTTGACGATCTTGCTTATAAGGCATTCGACGACCAGTGTACTACTGCTAATCCTCGTCTGCCTAAGGTAGAGGAGCTTAAAAAGCTCTATATGCTGGCATATTACGGAAAATAATGTAATTTGCATTCTTAAAGGCAACGCAGCACAAATAAAAATTGTGCAGTGTTGCCTTAAAAAATAATGGACACTTCTAAAAACCTATGTCGTTTAGATGTGCTGCGAATTTTGTTGACAGATTGCACAAAATTTTTGCAGGTATACTGGCGTATTCCAAGGAAATTTTGGACAATATGACGACAAAAGGCGTAGTACAGATAGATGGCAAAGATTTTTAGAGTCGTCCTAATATTAAAGGAGAATAAAAATGCTGAAAGCAGGAGTATCGTCGGCTTGTTTATATCCTAAGCTGCTTGAAGAAGCAGTCTATGATCTGGCTGTCAGCGGCATTGAGCATATCGAAATATTTGTTAATACTGACAGCGAGCTTGAAAAATCATATATAAACAGTCTTGCGGATACTCTTAAAAGATTTGAAGTAAGCTGCCGTTCGCTTCACCCCTTTACCGCTCCTATAGAACCGATGCTGTTTTTTTCGGGATATGAAAGGCGGATACAGGATGCTATTGAATATTATAAAAAATATTTTAATGCGATGAATATTATCGGAGCGGAAATTTTTATTTTTCATGGCAATAAAAAAATAATACAGCTTCCGGCAGAGAATTACTGCGAGGTTTATTCAAGACTTGTAAACGCTGGAAAAGAATTTGGCATTACAGTGGCTCAGGAAAATATATCCAGATGTCAGAGCGGTTCTCTTGAATTTATGAGCAATATGAAAAGGCTTATGGGAGAAGATGCAAAATTTGTACTTGATACCAAACAGGCCTTCAGAGCAGGGGAAAACAGCTTTAATATTATACGTACTCTAAAAGAAAACGTAATTCATGTCCATATCAGCGACCATGGCGAAATGGGAGATTGTCTTCAGATCGGAAAGGGACGCTTTAATGTAAAGCAGCTTTTGAATGTGCTTTCAGAGGAATCTCCCGACTGTTCGGTAATATTGGAGCTTTACAGAAATAATTTTGACGGAATATCCGATCTTACGGATAATTATAATACCTTATGTAAAATGATCGATGCAACAGATAAACAAACGAGGTGACTGAAATGAACTGTCCCAACTGCGGCTATGAAGAAACTAAGGTCATAGACTCCCGCCCTATGGAAAATAAGATTCGCAGGAGAAGAGGCTGTACAGAATGCGGCTATCGCTTTACTACCTTTGAAACGGCGGAGACGCCTTTGCTTATGACAGTCAAGCGTGACGGTTCTTTTGAACCATTTGACCGCAACAAGCTTATAAGAGGAGTATTTAACGCTATAAAAAAGCGTCCGATAAATTCTCAGCAGGTGGAGCATATAGCCGATAACATTGAAAACTATTGCGCTAACGCTATGATTTCCCAGATAACCACAGTGCAAATAGGCGAAATGATACTGGAGCAGCTGAAAAATATTGACGATGTCGCATATATCCGCTTTGCGTCTGTTTATAAGGATTTTTCGGATATTGAAAGCTTTGTAAAAGAAATATGTGAGCTGGACGAAAAAAGAAAATTCTGTACAAATTCAGATTGTGAAAACCGCAAAATATAGACAGTATTACAAAAATAATTTTATTTGTGGAAATGAAACCGAAAATATGCTATTATAAATATGAATACATATTATAGAAAAGAGGTAATTTCTATGGATAATAATAATTTATTTGATTCGGAGGATATAACGGGCAGCTTTGATACTGACGATATAGAAAAAAATAAAGCCCTTTCGGCAATAGGTTATATTCCAGTACTTTTCCTTGTTCCGCTTCTTGTTGCTCCTCAGTCCCGATATGCTAAATTTCACGCAAATCAGGGTCTTATACTTACTATTGCATCCTTTGTTCTCGGAATAGCTCAGGCTGTTCTCTGTGCTATCTTTGGCATTATGCCTTTCTTCAGGGAATTTGTTCCCGTTATTATTCAGGCTGTCGTTTCGGTGGCTATCCTAGCTTATATGGTTATCGGAATCATTTATGCTGTTCAGGGAAGGGCAAAAAGATTGCCTATTATCGGAGGAATGCTGAATATTATTCACTGATAAATAAAATCAGCGCCGTACAATTTTTGTACGGCGCTGATTTATTTTTCCTATATATCACTGCCCTTACTGCAAAAGCTGTAAAACATTCTGCGGCTGAGTATTTGCTTGTGCAAGCATTGCCTGAGCCGCTTGAGTAAGAACATTATTTTGCGTATAGCTCATCATTTCCTTTGCCATATCCGTATCCCGTATACGGCTGTTTGCAGTCTGAATATTTTCTTTGGCAGTATCAAGGTTATTTATAGTATATTCAAGTCTGTTTTGCATTGCGCCCAACTGTGCTCTTTGCATGGAAACATCGTCAATTACAGTTCTGACAACCTCAGCAACCTTTGAAGCAAACGCCGGATCGCTGATGTTGAATGTACATCCCCATGTATGTTGTGACGAATTTCCAACAAACGGCAGTACAATGTTGTCTATTGCCAATCCTTGATATTGTTGATTTGGAATTATAAGAGATTGATCGTGTAGTACAGTTCCATCGGGATAAATAATGTCATGCTCTAATTTTGAAGGATCTTTAGCAAGCGTAGCGTCTGTGGTTAATTTGAAAAACAAAGCGTCTGTGGTCATAAATTTTAATCCTAATACCACTTTATCGCCTTTATTTGCAGTTTCTCCGACTTGTAAGGAATAATAATTATAATTGTCCATAAATTCATCGTTGTTTTTTACCCATGTACCCCAAGCCTTTAATTTTTCAGGATCATTACTGCCGCCTGTTGCTTGATAAATCCTTGAACGTTCTTCATCATTCGGATAAAAAAGCTTGTTTCCATTAAAGTTTGCCGTCAGGGCTATTCTGTCTATTTCAGCGCAAAGCTGATCCATTTCCATCTGTAATGCTGCTCTGTCAGTACCTGCGTTCTGAACCCCACCGGTTACTCCATAAGCCATGAAGCCAGTATTACCGCTGTCTTCCAATATTCCGTTAGCAGATTTTTCAGCAAGCTCCACCATTCTGTTAAGCATATTGTGGATTTCTTCCATATAGCCTTCCGCTGTTTGAATAAGAGAAATGCCGTCTTCGCAATTGTTAGACGAAGTACCGAGAGCGGTTATCTGCGCTTTCATTTTTTCTGATATTGCAAGACCGGAAGCGTCGTCTCCGGCACGGTTTATTTTAAAACCAGAAGCAAGCTTTTCCAATGATGCAGCAGATTTTTTATTATTCTTACGTAGATTTCTATTGGCATTAATGGCCTGAATATTTGTTTTTATTACCATTCCCATAAGCTGTACACCTCCGGCTTAAAAATATTACTGCAATAGCTGTAAAACATTCTGCGGCTGAGCGTTTGCCTGCGCAAGCATAGCCTGAGCCGCCTGAGTAAGAACATTATTTTGTGTATAGCTCATCATTTCCTTTGCCATATCAGTATCCCGAATGCGGCTGTTTGCTGATTGAACGTTTTCCTTAGTCGTATCAAGATTATTTATAGTGTGTTCAAGCCTGTTCTGCATTGCGCCAAGCTGAGCTCTTTGCATAGAAACTTCGTCAATTACCGTTCTGACAACCTCAGCCACCTTTGACGCATAAGCCTGATCGCTAATAATAAATGTACAACCCCAGTCATGGGCGGAAACATCTCCGTTGAAAGGAAGGTCAATTATTTGGGCATGAGCGTCATTAACAAGTTCCGTTTCGGATGTATTTGAAAGCAAAAGAAGCTGTTCCTTTAGAATTTCACTTCCATCGGCTGAAACAACATCTTGCAGACTATAATTATCACGTCTAAAAAATAACGAATCGGTAGTCATATATTTTAAACTTAGCACAAGTTTATCACTTTTATTTGATGTTTCACCAATTTGCAATGAAAAATCATTGTATGGGTAAAGCATACTGCCATCAGCCTTTTCCCAAACTGCCCAGCCGGCTAAATTTAAATAATCATCTTCAATCTTTTCATTGTTGGGATAAAATAGTTTGTTTCCGTTAAAGTTAGCTGTCATAGCGATTCTATCTATTTCAGCGCATAAGCGATCCATTTCCATCTGTAATGCTGCTCTGTCAGTACCAGCATTCTGAACACCTCCGGTCTCACCATAGGCAAGCCATGGAGCAGTTGCATTGCTTTCTTCAAGTATTCCGTTAGCAGATTTTTCAGCAAGTTCAACCATTCTGTTAAGCATATTATGGATTTCCTCCATATAGCCTTCCGCTGTCTGAATAAGAGAAATGCCGTCTTCGCAGTTATTTGAAGAAGTTCCCAGAGCGGTTATCTGCGCTTTCATTTTTTCTGATATTGCAAGTCCGGAGGCGTCATCTCCGGCACGGTTTATTTTAAAACCAGAAGCCAGCTTTTCCAGTGAAGAAGAGGATTTTTTATTATTAATATTTAAATTTCTACCAGCATTAATAGCCAGCGAATTTGTTCTTATTACCATTCCCATAAGCTGTACACCTCCGGCTTAAAAATATTATTGCAATAGCTGTAAAACGTTCTGAGGTTGAGCGTTTGCCTGAGCAAGCATAGCCTGAGACGCCTGCGCAAGCACATTATTCTGGGTATAACTCATCATTTCCTTTGCCATATCAGTATCCCGAATGCGGCTGTTTGCCGTCTGGATATTTTCTTTTGCCGTATCAAGATTATTTACAGTATATTCAAGTCTGTTCTGCATTGCGCCAAGCTGCGCTCTCTGCATGGATACTTCGTCGATTACATCTCTTATAACTTCAGCAGCTTTTGACGCATATGACTGGTCACTGATATTAAACGAACAGCCACATGTATGAGGTGACAAAGTTCCTTTAAAGGGTTGGGTTAAACCGTTTAACTCAGTCATATCTCTTTCTTCTGTGTTAGATACTAAGATAGTATTGCGGATTGTATTAGTTCCGTCTGCTGAAAGAATATTATAAATTCCCTGGTCTGGACGTTTGAAAAATAATGAATCGGTTGTCATGAATTTTAAACTCAACACAAGCTTATCGCCCTTATTTGAGGTTTCACCGATCTGCAATGAAAAGTCATTATAAGGGTGAATTACATCACCGGAATTTGTCTGCCAATCATTCCACCATGCCATATCATTATTATATTTATCAACTATTTCTTCATCCTGCGGAAAAAACAGTTTATTTCCGTTAAAATTAGCTGTCATAGCGACCCTGTCTATTTCGGCACACAATTGATCCATTTCCATCTGCAATGCCGCTCTGTCAGTACCGGCATTCTGAACTCCGCCGGATTCACCGTAAGCAAAACATCCGGTATTACCGCTGTCTTCAAGTATACCGTTAGCTGATTTTTCTGAAAGCTCCACCATTCTGTTAAGCATATTATGGATTTCTTCCATATATCCTTCTGCCGTCTGTATAAGAGAAATACCGTCCTCGCAGTTGTTTGAAGCAGTTCCGAGAGCAGTGATCTGCGCTTTCATTTTTTCGGATATGGCAAGTCCCGAAGCGTCGTCTCCAGCACGGTTTATTTTATATCCTGAGGCAAGCTTTTCTAATGACGCAGCAGATTTTTTATCATTCTTTTTTAAATTTCTGTGCGCATTAATAGAAGCCGTGTTAGTTCTTATTTTCATTCCCATGTAATCATCTCCCGAAAGACATTATTCTACATGAAACGCCGCACAAAGCATGGACTGAGCCTTTTGGGCGATGTTTCCTATATCTTATTTGTCGGAAGGTTTTCAAAAAAATCAAGACAATACCGCACGATTTATGCGATATTGCCAATTTACTAAAAAATATTTGTAAATCTTGGTATCTCGCTTTCGACAATCCACTCAAGATTTGATTTTGCATTTGCGAATTCTGCATTAAGCTCATCATTTTCCTTTTCAATCAGCGAACGAAGTCTGGAAATAGAAGTCTGGACACTTGAAATTTTATCGTTTCTTACCAATATACTCGCATAGGTGTGATATTTATCCCACTCTTGTTCAAGTACACCTACCGATTCCAATGCCTTTTCAGTATCGCCCATATCGGAATATTTTTTTGTTTCCTCAATCAGCTCTATTATTTTATCGGTTTTTGAATCAAGAAAGAAAATTCCGGAAATACTGATAATTATTATTGCAATTACTATTCCCAGACAGATTTTAACTCTTCCCATCAGACATACTCCTTTTTATTAAAGTATAATCTCCTTCTTTATCGGCAATCATCAAAAAAACATCCGATTCTCTTAAATGCTTGCGCTCTAAAATATCAGTCGCCCATTTTCTGTCAAGTCCGACATCAATAAGACCCTGTGGAACTATTTTGCCGTCGGCAATTATTATTACTGGCGGATCGCTGCTTTTTCCCTGAATGCACATATCCATGTTGGTAGTATTTCTGTAAGGATATTTTTCATAAACAGATACGCTTCCGTTCGTTTCCACAACAGCGTACTGTACCTGACTTATATCAAAAATATTATTGCTTCTTAAGGAAGTCATAATATCATCTACAGAATATCTCAGGTCTTTAATTACTTTCTGATCAAGTATGCCGTCTCTTATTATCACCTTCGGCGTTCCGGAAACTATATGACGTATTTTTTTTGATTTCATTGTGACCCATGACATGAGAACCTCAAAGCATACAAGTGAAAGTATCGGAAGTATTCCCATTGTAAGCGGTATATTAAGGTCTTCCAGCGGCAGAGTAGCAATATTGGAAACAAGAATTGTTATTACAAGCTCGGAGGGCTGAAGCTCGCCTATCTGACGCTTGCCCATGATCCTTACGGAAAAAATTACAATAATGTATAAAATAATTGCACGAATAAAAACTATGCTCATAAACAAAACCTCCTTTTTGTAGTTTATAC
>CAMWXM010000098.1 GCA_947178195.1 uncultured Ruminococcus sp. | reverse complement strand
CCTTCTATGGGATTGATAACCGATTTATAAGCCGCTTCAACGCCTGCATCAAGAGCCTTTGCGATGTCTGTGCATTCGGCGGTATCAAGTCCCGAAAAGGCTTTTGAAAAGCCCCTGAATATAAGCGAAGTAATAACTCCTGAATTTCCTCTTGCACCTCTGAGCATAGCCGAAGCGGCAATATCCGCTGCCCGTGAAACGGTTATGCTGTCATCGGTTATTTCCAGCTCTCTTACCGCCGCCGACAATGTAAGAGACATATTTGTACCCGTATCACCGTCCGGCACGGGAAAAATGTTAAGTTCGTCAACCTTTTTTCTGTTATTCTGAATGCTTATTCCTGCGGAAATAAGACTATCTCTGAATGTACTGCCCTTTAACAAAATAGATCCCCCCTTATTCTTTTATACTGTCTACATAAACATTTATTTCTCTGACAGGTGCTCCCACCGACTCGGAAACAACAAATTCCACCTTGTCTTTAACGCTTCTGACTATGGCAGCAATATTAGTTCCGAATACTACCGAAATATGAAGGTCTATTATAAGCTCGTTGCCCTTTGTGCATATACGTATTCCTTTTTTGTCCTGTCTGAGCTTTAACATATCATTGAGCACAAACTCACTGAACGAGCTGCTTTGCATTTCTGCGACCCCGAAACAGTCGGAAACGGTACGGCTTATAAGTGCTTTTATATAGGAATCAGTCACCGTTATCTTCCCCATGTAATTTTCTGTGCTTAGCATATACTTTCTCCTTAAACTGGTATTTTTATTTGTACTTTTATTATACCATAATTAAATAACAAATACAACGGAAAATTTAGAGCCTGTATTCATAAAAAGCTTTGTACTTTATTGTCCTAAAAGAAAGAAAAATGTAAATATTTGTTAAATTTCAAATTTCATACTGCTTTGCTGATAAAAGTCACCATAAATTTATAGACAAAACAAAATAAATATGATATAATGATACTAACAACATAATTTATTTGTAAAGGAGTAAAAAAATGCTTCATGAAAAATCATGCGGAGCTATTGTTTATCGCAAATCACATGGTAACACGGAAATTCTGCTTATCAAGCATGTAAACAGTGGACACTGGTCGTTTCCCAAGGGTCATGTTGAAGGCAATGAAACAGAGCTTGAAACTGCTAAAAGAGAAATAATGGAAGAAACAGGCATAGACGTTATTTTTGACCCCACATTCAGAGAAACCGTCTCCTATTCTCCTAAAAAGGATACCCATAAGGTGGTAGTTTACTTTCTTGCAAAAGCCAAAAATTTCGACTATATCCCTCAGGAAGAGGAAATTGCCGATATAAAATGGGTGGATGTAGGCTATGCTGTAAATATACTTACCTATGAAAATGACAAAATTATTGTCAATAAGGCAAAAGCAGCTATCAAAGAACGAGTATAACAAAATTATATGCAAATGAATACGACATAAAAATATCCCCGTCTTAAAAATTAAGAACGAGGGATATTTTTTATATGAAATTTTTTCTACCATGATTTAAGCTTCTGCATCGGATATGCAGCATTTTTGTGCGGTAATACCTGTAAATCATCTTTCGATGATCTGGCTTCTGTCAGGACCTACGCCTATCATTGCAACATGACAGCCGCAAAGCTCTTCAAGTCTTTCAATATATTTCTGACAGGAAACAGGTAATTCTTCAAAACTTTTGCAACCTGAAATATCTTCCGTAAAGCCTTCCAACTCTTCATAGATAGGCTGACAGCCTTCAAGCTGTTCAAGGGTCGGTGGAAAATTATTTATAGTACTGCCGTCAGGCATTTTATAGCCTACGCAGACCTTCAGATTGCCCAGACCGCAAAGGGTATCAAGCTTATTTATAGCAAGTCCGTCAAGACCGTTTACTCTCACCGAATGCTTTACAATAACGGCGTCAAACCAACCGGTTCTTCTGGGACGTCCGGTAGTAGTACCAAATTCGCCGCCGACAGTTCTTATTTTATCGCCGATTTCATCATCAAGCTCTGTAGGGAACGGACCTTTTCCCACTCTTGTAGTATACGCTTTTGCGACACCGATAATATTTGATATCATGCGTGGACCTACTCCTGTACCTACGCATACTCCTGCCGAAAGGGGATGAGATGAGGTAACGTAAGGATAGGTACCGAAATCAATATCCAGAAGCGTCGCCTGTGCGCCCTCAAACATTATAGTTTTGCCGCTTTTATCAGCCTCAAAGGTCAGCACTGAAACATCGTCCACAAAAGGCTTTAAAATTTTACCGTATTCGTTATATTCCTTTATTACCGCTTCTATATCCACAGCTTCTCCGCCGTAAACCTCAGTAATTATCTTATTTTTCAGCATTCCGGTAGAACGTGCCTTTTCAGCAAAGACCTCAGGGTTGACAAGATCGTACATTCTTATGCCGCAACGCTCGTATTTATCCATATATGTAGGACCGATACCTCTTTTAGTAGTGCCTATATCAGAATTACCTCTGAATTTTTCCGAAAGACCGTCAAGAATAATATGCCATGGCATTACCACATGGGCTCTCGGGTCTATTTTAAGATTGTCTGTGGATATTCCTCTTTCGTGAAGAGCGCTCAGTTCTCCCGTAAAATCCTTCGGATCGAGAACAACCCCAGCACCGATAAGACAAAGCTTATCAGGATAAAGAATACCAGAAGGGATAAGATGAAGCTTATAGGTCTGTCCGTTATTCACAACAGTATGGCCGGCGTTATTACCGCCCTGTGAACGGACTACCACATCTGCACGGGAAGCGAGAATATCGATAATTTTTCCTTTACCCTCGTCGCCCCACTGAGTTCCGACAACAATATTTGCAGGCATTTAAATTCCTCTTTTCATTTTGTAATAAATTATACACATTTATTATAACAGATAATACTACATTTTTCAAGTGTTTTTCTTATTTTTTTCTAAATAAAAAAAATTGCGGGTTTATATTGACATTTTCTTGACAAAAGGTATGTTTTTGGTGTAAAATATAAATGTGGCAACGGCGCACAGAGATATTTTTATCTCTGTATGTAGTTGCCTCGATTAATATAATATTGATCTTAACAAAGCGATTACTGATAATTGAAAGGATTGATAACAATGGGTTTAACACTTACGGAAAAAATTTTAAAGGCACACTTAGTTGACGGTGAAATGGTGAAGGGACAGGAGATAGGTATTAAAATCGACCAGACTCTTACTCAGGACGCAACGGGTACAATGGCATATCTTGAATATGAAGCAATGGGAGTACCGAGAGTTAAAACCGAAAGAAGCGTAGCCTACATAGACCATAACACGCTCCAGAACGGCTTTGAAAACGCTGACGACCACCGCTTTATCGGAAGCGTTGCAAAAAAGCATGGTATTTATTTTTCACGTCCTGGCAACGGTATCTGCCACCAGGTACACCTTGAAAGATTCGGCATTCCCGGCAAAACTCTGATAGGCTCTGACAGCCATACCCCAACAGGCGGCGGTATTGGAATGATAGCTATCGGCGCAGGCGGTCTTGATGTTGCGGTAGCAATGGGCGGCGGCGCATACTATATTACCTGCCCGAAGGTGGTCAAGGTAGAGCTTACCGGAAAACTCCCTTCATGGGTAGCTGCTAAGGACGTTATTCTTGAAGTATTAAAGAGAATGTCCGTTAAAGGCGGCGTAGGTAAGGTTATCGAATACTGCGGAGAGGGCGTTAAAACTCTTTCTGTTCCTGAAAGAGCTACTATTACAAATATGGGTGCAGAGCTTGGCGCAACAACTTCCATATTCCCATCAGATGAAATTACAAAGGAATTTTTAAAGGCCCAGCAGAGAGAGGACGTATGGACAGAGCTTTCAGCCGACTCCGACGCTATTTATGATGAAGAAATCGTAATTAATTTAAGCGAGCTTGAACCTCTTGCGGCTTGTCCTCATTCTCCAGATAATGTTAAATCAGTAAAGGAAATCGGCAAAATAAAAATAGACCAGGTTTGTATCGGTTCATGTACCAATTCATCGCTTATGGATATGCTCAAGGTCGCTCACATTTTAAAGGGTAGAACTGTTCATCCGGACGTTTCTCTTGCAATCGCTCCCGGTTCTAAACAGGTGCTTAATATGCTTGCTGAAAACGGCGCACTTTCCATTATGATAGACGCAGGAGCAAGAATTCTTGAAAGCGCATGCGGACCTTGTATCGGTATGGGTCAGTCTCCTAACTCAAAAGGTATTTCTCTGAGAACCTTTAACAGAAACTTCGAAGGACGCTCAGGCACTAAGGACGGTCAGATATATCTTGTATCTCCTGAGGTTGCAGCTGCTTCCGCTGTTGCAGGTGTGTTCTCTGACCCGAGAGATTTAGGCGATATGCCTGAATTCAAGCTTCCTGAAGTATTCAAAATAAACGATAATATGATAGTTCCTCCTGTGGCAGAAGCCGATATGGACAGCGTTGAAATTTTAAGAGGACCGAATATCAAACCTTTCCCGACTACATCTCCTCTCGATTCTTCAATTGATGCCGGAGTGTCCCTTAAAGTCGGCGATAATATCACTACCGACCATATTATGCCTGCCGGAGCAAAAATTCTTCCGCTCCGTTCAAATATTCCCGCTATTTCACAGCATTGTTTTACTATCTGCGACGAGCAGTTCCCTTCAAGAGCAAAGGAAATGGGAAAGAGCATTATCGTAGGCGGTTCAAATTACGGTCAGGGTTCTTCAAGAGAGCATGCAGCTTTAGCTCCGCTTTATCTTGGAATCAAAGCAGTTTTAGTTAAATCCTTTGCAAGAATCCACAGAGCAAATCTTATAAACGCAGGTATTTTACCGCTGACCTTTGTAAACGAAGCAGATTATGATGATATATCACAGGGCGATCAGCTTGTTCTGGATAACGTAAGAGGGGAAATCGAAGCAGGTAAATCAGAACTTACTGTTATAAATAAAACCACTGGCAAGGAAATAAAGGTGATGTGCGAGCTTAGCGGACGTACAAAGGATATTATTCTTGCAGGCGGACTTTTAGATTATACCAGGGAGGCGTTAAAATAATTATGCTGACTGATGTTTTATCATATTTCATGCCGTTAAGGATAAGAATAAGGAATCTAAAAGCGTTAAAAGACTTGTCCCCGCTCCAGATAATAATGCTTGTGGTTGCCGTTGCTATCAGCGTAGGCGTTTCGGTACTTATTTCAAAGAAAAAACCTGAATGGAACGGTATGGTAAACAAATTAATTACGATCGCCGTAATGTTCCTGCTTGGATTTCCGGCAATATTTCTGTTTAAATAATAACGGCTGCTTACATATAGAACTGCAAAGGAGTGCTTATGGGATTTTTTAAAAATTGTTTTAAATCCGAGAAAAATAAAGACGAAGAAAAAGATTTTTCATTTATTCTTGAAATTGCAAAGCTTATTTCAAATAATGATGAGAAGATCATACAAAAGATTACACAGTGTGTTGACGACCCTTGGGGATACGGCAAAGAAAATGCAGAAAGATATATGGAGCGTGGAATAGATGTTTCCGGCGAAAAAACTACAAATGTCGATAAAATTTGCTGGATAGGATTAGTTGACGAGCTTGCTGAAGCTGAATACCTTTTAGTAGCCGACTGGAAAGACGATCCGGAACAATTTTTATGGGTTCTCGAATCTATAAAAGGCTATGATGAGCATATTGATATAGATATATCTTCTCTGGAGTTTGATCCAGATGAAAATATTGACGTATGGGGTGGAGAAATAAATTCAGCCTTAAACGGAAAAGCATATGTCTGTATGATAGATATTAATAGCGATGGATATGAGCTTATTATAGTTACTTGCGATATATATGAAAAAATTTCAGAAATTGCGGAAAACAACGGACATTTAATCAAAGCTTTTTAAAAATGGGAGGAAAAGACAATGGCAAAAATTCAAATGAAAACGCCGCTGGTTGAAATGGACGGCGACGAGATGACAAGGATTCTCTGGAAATGGATCAAGGATATTCTTCTTGAACCATACATAGACCTGAAAACCGAATATTACGATCTGGGTCTTGAATACAGAGAAAAAACAAAGGATAAGGTAACATTCGACAGTGCGGAGGCTACTAAAAAGTACGGTGTTGCGGTAAAATGCGCAACAATTACTCCAAATGCTGCAAGAATGCCTGAATATAACCTGACGGAAATGTGGAAATCTCCAAACGGCACTATAAGAGCAATTCTTGACGGTACTGTTTTCAGAACGCCGATCCTTGTAAAGGGTATTACTCCGTATATCCCCACATGGACAAAGCCTATTACAATTGCTCGTCACGCATACGGCGATGTGTATAAAAATACAGAGATGCAGGTTAAAGGCGGCGGAAAGGCTGAACTTGTATTTACCGACAAATCAGGCAATGAAACAAGACAGACTATCCACGAATTTGACGGTGACGGCATTATCCAGGGACTTCACAATATAGATGATAGTATCAACGGTTTTGCAAGAGCCTGCTTTAACTTTGCTCTTGATACAAAACAGGATTTATGGTTTGCGACAAAAGATACTATATCAAAAAAATATGATCATAGATTTAAAGATATTTTTGCTGAAATTTTTGAAGCAGAATATAAAGAGAAATTTGAAAAAGCAGGAATCGAATATTTCTATACTCTTATCGATGATGCAGTTGCAAGAGTTATACGCTCAAACGGCGGTTACATCTGGGCATGCAAAAACTATGACGGCGATGTTATGTCGGATATGGTCTCAACAGCATTCGGCAGCCTTGCTATGATGACCTCAGTTCTGGTTTCTCCTGATGGAATCTATGAATATGAAGCCGCACACGGTACTGTTCAGCGTCATTATTACAAACATTTAAAGGGTGAAGAAACCTCTACAAACTCTGTTGCAACGATTTTTGCATGGAGCGGCGCACTGAGAAAAAGAGGAGAACTTGACAATATACCTGAGCTTATGGCTTTTGCAGACAATCTTGAAAAAGCCACTATCCAGACTATTGAAGAAGGGGTAATGACGGGAGACCTGTACCTGCTTTCAAAGCTTGAAAATAAGAAAAAGGTAAATTCAAAGGAATTTTTGGAAGAAATCAACGTCAGACTTGCAAATCTTGTATAACCGTTTCTGAATAATATTCGGGAGGAAATAAAAATGCCGAAATTCTCAGTTTCATCACCAGTTATAAAGAGACTTCCAAGATACTATAGATTTTTAGGCAAACTTGAACGACAGAATATTATACGTATTTCAAGCAGAGAACTTTCCCAAAAAATGGGATTTACCGCTTCTCAGATAAGACAGGATCTTAATTGCTTTGGCGGATTCGGACAACAGGGATACGGATATAATGTAAGCGTGCTCAGAAAGTCTATCGGAGAAATTCTGGGTATAAACGCCGGAAATAAAACGATTTTAATAGGAGCAGGAAATCTTGGAAAAGCGGTCACAACTCATATTGATTTTCCTGAAAGAGGCTTTAAGCTTATAGGGATATTCGACAATAACTCTAAGACTATAGGGAGGATAACCGCCGGAATGCCGGTAAGAAATATAGACGAGCTTGAACCATTTTGCCGTAAAAATCAGCCTGTCTGCGCTGTTTTGTGCATTCCCGAAACGGCAGCAAAAGAGCTTGCTCCAAAGCTTATAAATAACGGTGTCAAAGCCTTCTGGAATTTCAGTCATTATGATTTCGGTAAAATTGAAAATATTATTGTTGAAAACGTTCATCTTGCCGACAGCCTTATGACCCTTGCATACGGACTGAACAACTATTCCGGCGATGAATAAAAAATAAATAAAAATTGTCCCCATATAAAGCCTTAGTACAGGTTTTATATGGGGATTATTTCATTTTAATTCTGAGTTATGTCCTCAACAACGTCGGGAGTAATATTATAGTATAATTTATCATAGGATATTTCCTTGCTTTGCGGAGTATATGTCACGGTTATATTCTTCCAGCCTTCATCTACCGCAAAAGATATATATCCTCTTACCGTCTGCTGTGGTTCTATCGTATAATCAAGTGACTCATAATCTTCAATGGTTCTTGCAGCAGTAACAGCGGAATAGCTGTCCGAGCCTAAAACAGTCTTATCATTATCTATGGTAATTGTAAAATCTCCCATTGATGAGACTTTAAGCGCATCAGAATTATTATTTGTGATTTCAAATTCAGCAGAAATCAGCTGAGAATTAACTTTGTTGCGATCGTCTTTTTCTCTCATGCCAACGCATACGACCTTATTCATTTTCACATCAAAACCGGATATAATGGCTTTTTCAGATAGTTTACCTTCTATAGACTGAGCGTTATCCTTAGCTATCTGATCCTTTTCTTCAGGTGCAACATACTGATTAGAGCTATTGTCATAGTATACGACGCTGCCGCTGTTGTTACTGTTTTCTTCGTTATCCGAGCATCCGCTGAACAAAGCCGCCGCAGCCAGTACAGACATAATGACCGCCGTAAATTTTAGTTTTTTCATATTATTCTCCTTATCTAAAGGCGTCTCTGAGGGTATCAAAAAAGCCTTTACGTTTCTGATAATGCTTTTCGCTGGTCTCGTCCATAGAATCCGCATATTTTTTCAGAAGCTCCTTTTGTTTATCCGTAAGGTTTTTCGGTACTTCGATGCTGACCTTGACATACTGATCTCCACGGTCGCTGCGTCTCAGCTTTTTAACTCCCTTGCCCTTAAGTCTGAATACCGTACCAGTCTGAGTGCCCTCGGCAATTTTATACTTGACATTTCCATCTATAGTTGGTACAGTTATTTCATCTCCCAGTACAGCCTGAGTATAAGTAATAGGAATATCGCAATGAATATCGCTGCCATTTCTTGTAAACAGCGGATGCGGTCTTACAGAGATTATAACATTAAGGTCTCCCGATGGTCCACCGTTAAGACCGCTGTCTCCTTCGCCGCCTACTCTCATAACCTGTCCATCGTCTATGCCGGCAGGAATATCTATGCTGATTGTTTTAGTCGTCTTTACTCTTGAAGTACCGCTACACTTTTTACACGGATTAGTATTGATAGTACCTCTTCCGCCGCATTTAGAACAGGTTTTTGCCGAAGATATCATACCGAAAGGTGTTCTCTGAGTAACCTTTACCTGACCTGTTCCGTGACATTCCGAACAGGTGGTAGGAGCAGATCCTGCTGCACCTCCCGTACCGTTACAATCCGGGCATTTTTCCATTTTGCTTATTTTCACTTCATGCTTTTTTCCCTCACAGGCTTCCATAAAGCTAATATTTACATTAGTGGTTATATCCTGACCTCTTCTGGGAGCGTTTGCGTTAGAACGTCTTGAAGCACGTGAACCGCCGCCGAAAAAACTGCCGAAAAGATCGCCCAGATCGTCAAAATCAAATCCGCCTCCGTTAAAGCCGCCTGTGAATCCGCCGCCGCCATAATTCGGGTCTACCCCTGCATGACCGAATTGGTCGTATCTCTGACGTTTTTCCGAGTCGGAAAGCACCTCGTAAGCTTTGTTAAGCTCCTTAAATTTTTCCTCGCATTCCTTATCATCCGGATGAAGATCGGGATGATATTTTCTTGCCATTTTTTTAAATG
>CAMWXM010000097.1 GCA_947178195.1 uncultured Ruminococcus sp. | reverse complement strand
GACATAGTTTAGTGCTGCAATTCTATTCATAAGAAGATTTTAGAAAAATCCAATTAGAATTAATAATTTAGCATGATTTTATTTTAAACTTGACATACAAATTTTCTATTCAGCTTATATGCTAAATTTGCAATAGTTAGAGTATATTTATTGGATAACTTTTTTTAAAAAATCTTTAAAATCAGCCGCCATTTGCTCTGGAATTTTTGAGTACATAAGGTGACCTTTATCAGTGAGCTTGTACTCGGCATTAATACTTTTTGCATAATTTATTCCGAATTCACGCCATGAACCATGTTTTACAGGGGTCTTCATATCGCTGATATAGAAAAAAGCAGGAACTTTTAGATGTCCTGTAGCTGCTGCAGATTTCGCATTATCAGTCATCATCATATTTTCCTCAAATATTTCCTTGTTGGTAAGATTTTTATAAAAAAGTTCTTCATAAAGCTTCTTTTCGTCATTATTAAGATAGTTCGCAGAAAGCATACCGGAAGCATTTACAGTAAACTTTTTTAGTATCCTTGCAAGGATACCCTTCTTTTGAATTTTTGAATAGAATCTTTTGGTTCTATTGACCATTATGGCTCTTTTCTTAGGAGGGAGAGCTTTTTCCATTTCAAAAGCAGTCTCTGGAATTCCCATATCGATGCTAAGAACAGCAGAGACTTCTTCTGTAAAAATATTCGCCCAATAAATAGCCTCAAAACCAGAGTATGAATGTGCGGCAAGGATATATGGCGGTTTGATGCCTGCACCTAGCAGTGCTTCACGACTTTCATTTACCATATTCTGAACTGAGCGCTCTGTACCTGTACTTTTGCTCATTCCATAACCTGATTTTTCAACGACTGCTATTCTATAAGCATCTGAAAGTTTTTGGTAGAGGGGTCTATACTCAAGAACAGGGGAGGTAACTCCGGCACCGGACAATATAACTATAGTCGGTACATTATTTCCCTCAGTGTAGACATTGAGACTGCCGTTTCCTACTTTTACTTTCTGTCCATAGTCTGCTAACATTTGTTTTGACATTTTAATGCTCCTATGTTTATTATAAATACACTGTAGTAACGCAAACGAAATCTTGCGTGTATACCAGTTTCACCACACCCGCATATTGAATTTTCTGTCTGAATTCAAAGACGTAGTTTGTACAAATGAAAATATATCTTTTCCAAAGAGTATGTTGTTAAGATTAACCAGAATTTATAATTGTTTAAAGTATTCCTTTAATTCTGATTTACAAGTATTGTCCAATTGCTTTATGTCAATACCACGAATGGCAGCTTCCAAATAATAAAGTATGACAACACAGGTGTTTGGATATTTAACTTTGAGTCGAAAGACTGCTTGTTTACTACCGATATCAGTTAATTCCTCAGCAGAATGAATATCAACTGAATGGAGCTTCTTTTCCATTGTTTTACCAAATCCCAACGTTCTAAGTGAAGCCATTCTTTTCTTCCTTTCGCATATTTTATAATTGTACCCAATTTTTCCGGATTTGTCAAGCCAAAATTCCACGATTTTCTTGGAGTTGCATCGTCCTACATCGGCTTTAGATTTTTATTGAGCCTGTCTACCATCCAAGCGATACGCTTTTCACGTCCGGCATCTGTTTTTGCGTCAAAATATGCCCGAGTGTAGGTTTTCTTTACCGATAACGGCATAGCTTTAAAATTTGTGTGAGCAGGCTCATATACCTCTAACAGCGCAGATAAGAAAGCGATTTGTTCCTCTGTAATCGCCGGAGTTTTTGGAGCGTTCCATTGACCGTTTTTCTTGGCTTCATCGATTTTCTTTCTGCCGAAGTCGGTCATAAGTCCTCTTTCTTCAAGACTTATTGCCAATGTCTTGTTTTTCTCCGACCACTTGCTCTTCTCCCTGCGCATAGAAAAATATTTCTTATAGGTTTTATCGTCAATGCTTTGCATTTGTCCGTCAATCCACCCGAAACAAAGTGCTTCTTCAAGAGCTTCGCTCGCCTTTATGGTTTTCGGACCGCCTGCCTTACCGAATATAAGCCAAACTCCGTCATTTGACAGGCAATTATCATAAAGCCATTTTCTGAATTCTTCTCTGTTGGTAAATTCCATTATATCACTCATTATTTGCACCATTCTTTAGTTTGTACTATGCGTTGAAAGCGCACGATTTACTGCTTATTGATTTATTCATAGTAATTACTCCACTGTAGTAACGCAAACGAAATCTTGCGTGTCTGCCAGTTTCACCACACCCGCATATTAAAATTTTTGCTGTCTAAATTGGTAAAACATTATTTAAGCCATTGTATAAATGCAGTTTTATCAGCGCTGTTGTAGCCTGCATTTCTATAAAATGAAAGTGTTTTTTCGTCTTTTGAACCTGTAAGAAGCATTATTTTGTAACAATTATTTGACTCAGCTATTTTTTTTGCATAGTTTAAACATTCCGTAGCATATCCATGTCCTCTATATTTTTCAAGAGTAACTACATTTTCTACAAAAGCATATGGACGTATGCTTCTTGTTAAATTAGGAATAATGACACATACGCATGATGAAACAATTTTTCCATCAATTATGTTTACCAGCAAATGATGATTTTTATCATTTAGTATTTCATTCCATACATTTTCCAAAGTTTCCGATTGTTCTGGAATAGAATCTTCATGTAATGACAAATATAATTCTAATAATTCTTTTCGTTCATTATATTGTATTTCACGAACCATTATTTCCTCTTTTCAAATTTTAATTTATTGATTTGTGCAAGAAGATTACTACACTATAGTAATGCGGTCAAAATCTTGCGTGTCTGTCAGTTTCACCACACCTGCGTATTTAATTCCCTGTCTAAATTTTGATGTTATCTGTTATATTCAAGTTCAGTGGGAAGATTATTCCAAAGTTCTGTCCTCGTCTTGTTTTTTCTCAATTTTTCCAATATCTTTATATCAGGGTCAGGATATATTATAAAGCTATCAACTTCTCCAAGTTTCGGACGTATTGGAAACGCAAGATGTTCTGTGTTTATTGAAAATTGTGCGTTTATACCATTTTTATTTCCTCTTGCATCAAGTCTTATCCATTTTTTATATTCTTTAATATATACGCCATTTAGCCCATGATAAATTAGTACAGGTGCTATTTCATCATCTAAAATTAACTTTTGATAACAAAAGCCTGCTGGAACAGATTTGCAACGTAATAATGCTGCCAACAAGTGAGATTTAGCAAAGCAAATTCCATGACCAGCTTTTAGCACTTCCGAAGCAGTACATGTAATTATATCTTCGTTTATATCTGCCGAATGTGAAATATTATCTCTGACAAATTCATAGGCTATCTTAATAAAATCAAGTTCATTATTTGCCTTTTGAAATAATATATCAGATAGTTCCATAATGGCTTCATTATCATAATCAATTACTTTGTCATACTTTAAATATTCATCGAATTTATTCGAGTATAAAACTACATTCATTTTTCCACACAAATATCCATTTGCCAAGCTGATTTTATTGCATAATTTTTCGCCTAATTTTCACCTATGCGATAAACCGGATTTTTTACTTATATAATGTATCTTATTCTTTATACGTAAACTAGCTTCTATGTGCATAATCCAATGTCTTGAAAATGGCATTTGAATTAGTCCACGAACATCTTTATTACACCAATAATCAATCAGCCAAATAGCATTTTCATCTGTGCTTACAACATTCAATAATTTTAAATATCTTTTTCTATCTTCTGATATTTTCCTTTTTAATTCATCATAAGACAATCTTTCAACTATCTTCTCAGTACTTTCTCTTACTTCAAAAATGTATGAATATAATTCTTTCAGATTAAGTTGTTTTGAAAATTCTGATATCTGCTGTTTTACAAGTTCATTTCCTGTTGTAATTATTGGCGAATTAATACGCTCTTGATAACTGCCTGTAAAAAAAACTTGCTCATCTTCACTTATCACCGTATGCGCAACTATATCTTCAATACGAAAAATATGCCAAATAGAATAAGCAATCGTTTTACTATGATAACCGTCTACGTTTATAAATGGGATTGCATCAAAGTCCTCCCTGCATAATTCCTCTTTAAAAGAAATTAAAGTTTGCATTAATCTATTTCGTAAATCAAATAAAGTTTTAATACCCAATTCATAGGTATCTCTCTTCCTGATTTGTGTTTGCATTGATTTATTAAGTTCAGACCATTCCCTATTCATAATCAATCACCAAGTAAATATCGATTTACCAACGTCCTGGTTTTTCTTTGGAAGCTGCTGAAAATCTCCGCTGTAGTAACGCAGATAAAATCTTACGTGCCTGCCAATTTCATCACACCCATATGCCTTATAATTATACCCAATTTTCCCAGATTTGTCAAGCCAAATTTCCACGATTTTCTTGCTCGTGTATAGGTTTTCTTTACATAGCTTCAAAATTTGTGTAATCAGGCTCATATACCTTTAACAGTGAGGATAAAAAAGCGATTTGATCTTCTGTAACCGCCGGAGTTTTTGGAGCGTCCCATTGTCCGTTTTTCTTGGCTTTATTGATTTTCTTTCTGCTGAAGTCGGTCATAAGTTCCCTTTCTTCAAGATTTTTTGTGTAGAAGCAGGTGAACAAGAGCAGATTTTCAAACGATTTATCAATAATTTTTGGGTATTCTGCGAATGGATTTTTTGCATAAAATATGTTATAATTTCATTTTAAGAATTGAACATTTTGACCATCGAGTCTTTTGATCTAAGGACAATTAAAGATTAGTATTTGGTCTACTATAGAAAGATACTGAACATGTCTGATAAAGAATAGCTGTTCAGAGTTAACAAGGAGATATAGTTATGCAGAACATTCAAAAAAATAAAAAGTTATTCTCAATGATCGAGGGCAATCAGGAGGTAAGAACAATGCAGGCTAAAAACAAAGTATACATGAAAAGAATTACCGCATTTATGTCATGCTTAATCTTCATCATATCTAACTTTATAACAGTATCGGCTGATGAACAGTTTAATAATCGGACGGTCAAAGCCGGCATCTTTTACTTCGAGGGTTATCACATGAAGGATGAGAATGGCAGTTTGAGCGGTTATGGCATTGAGTTTCTCAACAAGGTTTCCGAATATTCTCATTTGAATTTTCAATACACAGGCTATGACAAATCATGGAACGAAATGCTTACCATGTTGGAAAATGGTGAGATTGATGTGGTGACTACTGCCCGTAAAACTAAGGAGCGTGAGGAAAAATTCGCTTTTTCCTATCCAATTGGCAGAAACAATACCATTATCTCAATCCGGCTGGATAATGGGCAGCTGCATACCGGCGATTACAAATCCTATGATGGAATGACAGTGGGGCAGCTGCCGGGAAGCAGTCAGAACAATAGTCTGGTGGAGTTTGCTGAGGAAAAGGGATTTACCTATCATATAAAAGAATACAGCGATTCAGATGTTCTTACTGCTGCTTTGCAGAACGGCGAGGTCGATGCGATCCTTTCCAGCGATCTGAGAAAGGCGGATAACGAAAAAGCATTGGACATCATCGAAGAGGACAATTTCTATGCGATTGTAAGGAAAGACGATGTAGAGTTGCTTAACGAAATCAATTACGCTATTGACCAGATGGATATGAATGAAGGGGACTGGAAAAATGTGCTGTTTTACAAGTACTACGGTCCGACCTATTCCTCAGAGCTTATCTTTACAGAGCGTGAAAAGGAATATATTCGTAAAATCGTCTCAAGTGAGAAGAAAATTACGGTTACTGCTCTTGGTGACAGAGCACCTTATTCCTATGTGGAAAATGGGGAATTAAAGGGCATTCTTCCGGATTATTTTGCTTATGTCATGGAACTTGCGGGTTTGCCTTATGAAGTTGTGGTTCCAAAGGACAATGAGGACTATTACAATATAGCAAGCACTAACGGTGTGGATGTCGTCATTGACAGTCTCAGTTCTACTTCCGTTATGGAGGAATCCGCTTATCGTGGATTCAATACAGACTCCTACATGACGACTGGAGTGGCAAGGGTGATCAGACATGATTTTGTGGGAGATATCAAAAAAGTTGCAGTAGCCGAGTCCCAGAGCAAAGCTATTATTGTTCATAATCATTATGAAAACATTGAGTATGTGAGCTATCCCACCAGAGAGGCAGCTATGCAGGCTGTCTTGGATCGGGAAGTGGATGCAGCATATGTGTATTCCTATGCGGCGCAGCTGTTTGTAAATAATGAGACAACCAATTCCCTGTATTACACCATTACGAATAATATGGACGTGGATTTTCGGATGCATGTTCGTGACAGTGCGGATCATGAGCTGGTAACTATACTAAATAAATGTATCCAACAGGTTCCCAGTGACATGCTGAATCAAATTGCTTCAAAATATACCACTTATACCATCGAAGATATGAGCTTCCTACAATATTTGCAAGCTAATCCGAAAATGTTGCTTATCGTTTCACTGATCGTCGTCCTGATTGCCTGCGTTATCCTGATGCTCTATCTGAAAGGTCGGTGGAGCAGGAGACTTCTGAATGCTACTGAGCAATCGAATAAGGAGATGGCTGAGCAACTTGCTATTGTGGAAGCACTGAGCCGTGACTATACAAATATTTTTGCTGTTGATGCTAAAAAAGGAACTACCAGAATCGTAAAATTGGAAGGTTATGTGACGGAAGGACTAAAAAAAGATTCCATGGAGGAACAGCCTTACACCCCAATTTTGAATCGGTATATCCGTGATCGTGTTCATCCGGAGGATCAGCAGTATCTTACTGAAGCACTTTCTTTGGAGAAAGTCAAGGAGCAGCTGGCTTCGAGCACGGAATATATGGGAAGCTATCGTATACAAGCGGACGGAGAAAATCATCATTTTCAATATACTTACGTGAAGATCGGAGAAAAAGCTTTTGAGCAAAACAATTTTATCCTTGCGGGATTTCGGAATATTGACGAAATGATCCGTAGAGAGCAGGAGCAGAAGGAGGTTCTGTCAGAGGCACTGGCTCAGGCACAATATGCCAATAATGCTAAGACTACCTTCCTTAACAATATGTCCCATGATATCCGCACGCCTATGAACGCTATTATTGGCTTTACATCATTGGCAGTAACTCATATCGACAACAAGACACAGGTGCAGGACTATCTGAGTAAGATTTTGACCTCTAGCAACCATCTGCTAAGTCTGATAAACGATGTGCTGGATATGAGCCGAATCGAGAGCGGAAAGGTCAAGATTGAGGAAAAAGAAGTAAGTCTTCCGGATATCATGCACGATCTTAAAACTATCGTTCAAGCTGATGTGAAAGCAAAGCAACTGGAATTTTACATAGATACTCTGGATGTGGTAAACGAGACGATCATCTGCGATAAGCTCCGTCTGAACCAGGTGCTTCTGAATATTTTAAGCAACGCTATGAAATATACAAAGCCAGGAGGTATGGTCAGCGTTCGTGTCATCCAGACCTCTGAAGCACAGGATGACTATGCTTCGTATGAATTTCGGGTCAGAGATACCGGAATCGGCATGAGTAAGGAATTTCTGAAACATGTCTTCGAGCCCTTCGAAAGAGAGCAGACTGCTACTGTAAGCGGTATTCAAGGAACCGGTCTCGGTCTTGCCATTACCAAGAACATTGTAGACATGATGGACGGTACTATAGCGGTTGAAAGCGAAGAAGGAAAAGGTTCGGAGTTTATCATATCATTCCGTTTTAGGGTTGACGACACTCCTATAAAGTCCCAGCGTCTGGAGCAACTGGTAGATCTTAGAGCACTGGTGGTTGACGATGACGTGAACACTTGCGTAAGCGTCAGCAAAATGCTCTCCACTATTGGTATGCATCCCGATTGGACTACTTTGGGAAAAGAGGCTCTTATTCGTACTGAGTTTGCATTGGATCAAAACGAACCTTACAGCGCATATATCATCGACTGGCTGATGCCAGATATGAATGGAATAGAACTTGTTCGTCGAATTCGCAAGCTAATCGGAGATATGACGCCGATTATCATACTTACCGCCTATGACTGGGCAGACATTGAGGAGGAGGCTAAGGAAGCCGGCGTTACGGCGTTTTGCTCAAAGCCACTCTTCCTCTCGGAACTGCGGGAAGTTTTGGCTGCGCCTTATATAGAGCAAGAAAGTTCGGAGAAACCAGACACACCTGAATTGCGCTTTGACGGAAGAAGAATCCTGTTGGTAGAGGATAATGAGCTGAATCAAGAAATATCTCGGGCTATTCTGGAGGATATCGGATTCATCATTGATACGGCTGATGACGGAACTGTCGCTGTTGATATGATGAAGGAGATGCCTGCAGATACCTATGATCTGATTCTGATGGATATTCAGATGCCTATTATGAATGGCTATGATGCTACAAGAGCTATTCGGGCGATGGATGACTCTGTCAAGGCTGCGATTCCTATTGTAGCGATGACCGCCAATGCATTTGAAGAAGATCGGCAGGAGGCTATGAATGCCGGAATGAATGGACATGTGGCAAAGCCTATCAATATAGAAAAACTGATGGAAACGCTAAAAAGTATTTTGAAGTAAATACCAGACGCTGCATTCCTACGGTCGATTAAGAACAATTCAAAAATGGAGATTTGTGGAGGAAGTAATGAAAGAACCCCTTGAATTCAATCATAAAAAGCAATGCGGTTTGTGGCTGATACTTATCGGGATAGTGCTGATAATATCTGTTATTTTTGGCGGTAAATTCCTTGTAAATCCTTTTCTGTTTCTGATAGGCTATTACGCAAGCTTTTTTGCAGTCAACGTAAACAAAAAGGTCAGAGAAAAACTTTCTCAGGGAAGTATCTCCAAAAAGCAAATAAGGGTGATTTATCTTTCAATTGCTGCATTGTTCATACTGATGCTTTGTATTGCGTCTCCGTTTATCCCTGGATGGCATTGGAGGCAGATATGGCTGGGCGTACTTATGGCAACAGCGATACATTTCTTCTTATGGTTTTTTATACATGGCTGGAGTATGGTGGCGCTGGGGATAGTATGCGTAGTTATTGCGGCAATGGGTTATATATTCGCAAGTTTACCTATTTCGGTTATCTGTATTGCTGACGCAGCAGTTAAGTTGATATGTGGGGCATATTTGTTATTTATCGCCAAACCTTCAAAGTTTGTTCCTAAGTTGGCGAAGTAACAAATGAATAAAGAAACAGATCATGTCGAATAGGGAATACAAAAAATGACACACAGAAAATTCAATATGCGAGCGTGGTGAAACCGACATACACGTAAGATTTAGATCAATATATAGTGAATTAAATCACAAAAATATAGCCGATGCTTATAACTTACCATAAGCATCGGCTTTGTCTTATTCGATTTGTTTTATATTTCTTCGCTAAGAGGATAATGCATAATGTTTTTAGGGATTTTATAATATCACCATTGAATAAAGCATGTATTTTCGTAAAGTTTTTGTAATCTTTTCGTTGGCTCCTCAAAAATATTATAAAGCATGTTATTTGTTTGGTGATATTGTATATTATTTGACGTTTTTTAAAATATATTTTGTGCATACATACGAAAGTGTTAAGTATGTATTGACATT
>CAMWXM010000096.1 GCA_947178195.1 uncultured Ruminococcus sp. | reverse complement strand
TGTATATACTCTGTGAAAAATAAAAATCATTCAAAAAAGCTGTTTAAAAGGAGAGTAAAAAGATGAACGGTAAAAAAAATAAAACCTCCTCTGCTGTATGCTCAAATTGCAGAGGACAACTTAAAATCGATCAAGAACAGGAATTTGTTGTGTGTCCTTATTGCGATACTCAATATTCTGTTTCAGATCTTTTAAATGAAAGCGATGATGTGAAAATTGAAAAAATCAAATATCAGACTTCTCAGAATCAGCTTAAATATGATATGGAACAAGAAAAACTTCGTAATGAAAAATCAGCGGTGGAAAATTTTAAAAAAGGTAAATTCAAATTCCTGTTGATTGTTTTTACTGTTATCAGCGCACTTCTCTGCGTAGTCAGCTTTAATGACGGCAGGATTCTTGCCGCACTTACAGCTATAATCATGACCGCTCTCTTTATCGTATCATACCTTATGGGACTCCGGATCATTAAGGAAAAAAAGAATGGTTTTCATGTTATTCCTGCAATATTGGCTTTTATATTGATAATACCATTTTTTGGACTTTATAATGCCGGAAGACCATCATATAAAACTGAATCGGCAGAATTTAATTGGAACGATATAGAAATGTGTGAATTTCTGCCTCAGCCTGATAATACATATGGCTCAGTTACCATAAATTCAAAAACATCCTTGATATTATCACTTTCAGATGTTGAAAATAAAGATTTCAAGAATTACAGAGATAAATGTATTGATTTTGGATATACGATTGATTCGGACGAAAGTGATATGTTATATTCTGCATTTAATCAAGACGGATATTCGCTGAGTCTTACATACCTTGACTTTAATAAAGAAATGCAAATAAACCTGGAGGCACCTGAAGAAATGGGCGAATTTGAATGGCCGACAAACGACTTTGGAAATATGCTGCCGCCAACAAAATCCAATATCGGAATTATTTCTGGTAATACAAGCTCATATCTTAGTATTCATGTAGGAAACACCTCTCCCGAAGATTTTAAAGAATATGTAAAAGCATGTGAAAGCAAGGGATTCACCGAAAATTATATAAAGGAAGACGATTACTATTCGGCAAACAACGGTAAAGGCTATGAGCTGCATCTTGATTATAAAGGATTTAATAAAATGGAAATTTTTCTCGAGGCTGCTGAACAGAAAGACTCTGAGCCAATCAGTAAACCTGACGAATCTGACAGCATTCCAATTGTAAAGGATGAGGAAACCGAAGAAACCGAGGAAGCCTCTGATACAAACGACAGTATAAGTCCGGAATTTAAATCCGCTATGGATAGTTATGAGGAATTTTTTGATGAATACTGCGAATTTATGAAAAAATACAATAACTCAGATGGAATGGATATGGATATACTTAACGATTTTACAGATTATATGAATAAGTATACCAAAGCAATGAATGATTTAAGCGCTTGGGAAAGCGAAGAAATGAACGCTGCGGAAAGAAAATACTATTTTGAAGTTCAGAACCGCATTAATCAGAAGCTTCTTGAAATCGCTTAATAATTAAGGCCAATGTCGCACAAAAACTGCTTAAAAGCTTTGTTCGGCATTACCAAAAAAATACATAACTAACCATAATGGCGGTGTTCTGCAAAACCTTTCAATGCCTTTGCAGAACGCCGCCATAAAAAATTTTTTATATTTATTTATAATTATTGCAAATTCCGATAATATATAGTATAATATATAATGAAATAATCAATGGCAGCGTAATGGCAACAGGAGGAATTGTATATGTGCGGATTTACAGGATTCACAAGCTTTGTTGAAAATCCCGATAAGGTTCTTGAAAAAATGATGAACACCATAATACACAGAGGACCTGATTCGGGCGGAAAATACATCGACAACGATATTGCTCTCGGCTTCAGGCGTCTGAGCATAATCGACCTGGAGCAGGGAGACCAGCCTATCCTGAACGAGGACGATTCAAAGGTACTGGTTTTCAACGGCGAAATATACAACTATCAGAGCATTCGTGAAGAGCTTATCATGAAGGGGCATACCTTTAAAACCAAAAGCGATTCTGAGGTGCTTCTTCACGGCTATGAAGAATTTGGCAAAAAGCTTCTTGAAAGATTAAGAGGAATGTTTGCATTTGTAATATGGGATAAAAATAAAAAAGAGCTTTTCGGCGCAAGAGATTTTTTTGGCATAAAACCCCTTTATTATTCTGTTTCTGGCAAAAGCTTTCTGTTCGGCTCTGAAATAAAAAGCTTTATTCCCCACCCTCATTTCAAAAAAATACTTAACACCACAGCATTGGAAAGCTATCTTACATTTCAGTATTCCGCACATAATGAGACTTTTTTCAAAAATGTTTTCAAGCTGCCTCCTGCTCACTGCTTTACCTATAAAGACGATAAGCTTGACATTGAGCGCTATTGGGATATAAAATTTGAAGCAGATGAAAATCCGTCTCTTGATCAATGGGTAAACAAAATATCCGAAACCTTCTATAATTCCGTAAATGCCCATAAAATCGCCGATGTTGAGGTAGGAAGCTTTCTGTCAAGCGGTGTGGACTCAAGCTATGTAGCAGCCGTTGCAGACGTTGACAAGACCTTTACCGTTGGATTTGGAAACGATGAAAAATACAACGAAATAGGTTGGGCAAAGGACTTTTCAAAGGCTATTGGAAAGGAAAATACCAGTAAGGTCATAACCCCGAAGGAGTACTGGGATTCCCTTTCAAAGATACAATATCACATGGACGAACCTCTTGCCGACCCTTCCGCAGTCGCCCTTTATTTTGTATGCAAACTGGCTGCCGAAAAACTCAAAGTCGTTCTTTCCGGAGAGGGAGCAGATGAAATATTCGGCGGATATAACATTTACAGCGACCCGAACGGAACATTCTATGATAAGCTTCCTATGGCGCTGCGCCGTGGTATCGGAAAAGCTGCTTCCAAGCTGCCTGCCAAAAGAGGTGTAAACTTCTTTATAAGAAAGGGCAAAACCGTAGAGGAACGCTTTATTGGCAACGCTTATATGTTCAGTCCCTCAGAAAGAAAAAGACTTCTTAAAATAAATACCGACGCTCCTGAGCCGACTGAACTCACAAAACCATTTTACGATAAGGTAAAGGGAAAAGACGATGTAACAAAAATGCAGTATCTTGACCTTCACATGTGGATGGCAGGAGATATTCTGCTGAAGGCGGATAAAATGAGTATGGCAAATTCTCTGGAACTCCGTGTACCTTTCCTGGATAAGGAAATTATGGCACTTGCTCAGAAAATACCTGTAAGATACAGAGTTACTCATAAGGAAAAAACCGATAATAACACAAAATATATTACCAAATATGCAATGCGTCTTGCCGCAAAAAACAATACTCCCCCTCAGACGGCAAAAACCGCTGCCAAGAAAAAGCTGGGATTTCCCGTTCCTATAAGGGTCTGGCTCAGGGAGGATAAATACTATAATATCGTTAAAAAAAGCTTTGTTGGCAAAGCGGCAAAAAAATATTTTAATACCGAACTGCTTATAAAGCTTCTTGATGAGCATAAAAACGGCAAAAAAGACAACAGCCGTAAGATATGGACAGTATATTCTTTCCTTGTATGGTATAACGTATTTTTTGAATCGTCAGAATTTGTTGAGCAGGAGTAATTTATGTCAAGTATTGTAACCTATAAATATATAAAACAAAATCCCGATATTATGGAATATATAAGGCGTGCGGATAAGGCTCTTGAAATTCAAGGCTATACGGAGCATTCCTTCGCTCACGTTGAAACTGTTGCCCAGAACGCAAGCATGATCTTGGAAACCCTGGGATATGATGAGCGCCAGATTGAGCTTGCTAAGATAGCAGGTATCATGCACGACATAGGAAATGTTATAAACCGTATCGACCACGCTCAGAGCGGTGCGGTAATGGCATTCCGCCTTCTTGACAATTTAAGCATGCCTGCCTCTGAAATATGCTCTGTCATATCCGCTATCGGCAATCACGATGAATCTACGGCGCAGCCTGTTGATGCAATCTCAGCTGCTCTCATTATCGCTGATAAAACCGACGTAAGGCGCAGCAGAGTCAGAAATGACGACTTTCTTACCTTTGATATTCACGACAGGGTAAACTATGCCGTTGAAAAATCAGCCATATATTTTAACGAAAGCAAAACGGCAATAATTCTTGATATGATAATAGATACGGAAATTTCAAATGTTATCGAATACTTTGAAATATTTTTAAACCGTATGCTTCTGTGTAAACGTGCATGCTCCTTCTTGGGCATACAATTCAGAATGATAGTAAACGGCTCGTCGCTTTTATAACATTTAAGGCAACACCGCACAAAGACCGCCTAAAGGCTTTGCACTGAATCTACTTGCATATTTTCCATCATATTACACATAATTCCTTGAAATACGCAAGTATTCCTGCAGAATTTCTATGCAATCTGACAAAAAATCTGACTGCGTATCTTCAGCACAATCTTTGTACGGTATTGCCTCAAGTAAAAAACGGAGGATAAAAAATGATTTCCAGATTTCCCCATCTTATAGATTTAAATGATTTTCCTGTTTCATGGTGGAACAAGATTATAGACCTGGGTCATGATATAAGACGTCACCCACAACGCTACACTCACGCCTGTGACGGAAAAATAATGGGCACGCTTTTTTATGAGCCTTCTACTCGTACCCAGATGTCATTCCAGTCGGCTATGATAAGGCTGGGCGGCAGTATTATAGGCTTTGACAACCCAGCAACCTCATCTGTTGCAAAGGGCGAAAACCTTAAAGATACCACTAAAATAGTAAGCAATTATTCTGATATTCTCGTTATGCGTCACCCTCTTGCGGGAGCGGCAAAGGCGGCTGCTCTTACCGCAGACTGTCCGGTAATAAACGCAGGGGACGGCGGACATCTTCACCCTACACAGACTCTTACCGACCTGCTGACCCTCAAGGAAGAAAAAGGCAGGCTAGATAACCTTAATATCGGTCTCTGCGGCGACCTGGTGTACGGCAGAACGGTACATTCGCTTTGCAAGGCTCTGTCCGCATATCCGGGTAACACCTTTGTCCTTATTTCAACACCTCAGCTCAGGCTTCCCTCCTACATAAAGGACGTTATAACCGCCAGCGGCAGCAAGTATACAGAAGTGACCTCCCTTGATGAAATAATAGGCGACCTGGATATGCTGTATATGACCAGGATACAGCGTGAACGCTTTGCAAGTGAAGCGGAATATTTCGCCCAGAAGGACACATATATCCTTGACAGGAAAAAGCTTAGCAAAAGCCGTCTTGATATGATAGTCATGCACCCTATGCCACGTGTGGACGAAATCGCAATAGAAGTTGACAACGACAAGCGTGCAGCCTATTTCAATCAGGCTAAATACGGTATGTACGTAAGAATGGCTCTTATTATGACTATGCTTGAAAGCAGCAAGGGCACTACTCTTTTAAAAGGCATTGTTCACCATGACTGCAGATGCTCCAATCCTAAATGCATCACAAATACGGAAGAATATCTTCCTGCTTCATTTATCGGTATCGGCGATACGGTAGAATGTGAATACTGCGATGAAAGAAAGCTGCTGACACATTAATAATCTGTTAAGTATCAATATTTGTGAGGTATCAACAGATTTTTCTATTATGATACTTGACAATTTGATTATAATATGATAAAATCTAAGATAATAATGATTATTGCTGAAAATCCCTGACAAATTCTGTTATGCAGGAATTTCAGACAATTAGACTTTTAAACTTTAATTCTGATGAAAGCGAGTACAGGTATGAATAATTCACTATTTGATAAGAATGAAAACACAAACGCTGCTATGCTTCTTAACGCATTCCGCAGTATTTATTCTATGATAATCAGCATAAATCTGACTAAAGGTGAATATAACATTGTTGAAGCCGGATTGCTCAAGAACGATCGTCTTAGCGAAAGCGGTCTATATGACGACCTTATAAAAGAAATTACAAAGCATATTCCCGATAAACCTCATAAAACAAAATTCAATTATCTGTTCAGCAGTGAATTTCTGCTCAATGAACTGAAGGGTGGAAAGAAGGAAGTTTCCCTGCGCCACCGCTGTTCAAGTAATAACATGCCGTCTTACTGGATGGAAACAAGAATCGTTTTTATTGAAGGCGATGAAAATTTGGCTGTTATGATGTCCCGTGAGATAGATACCGAAATGCGCCAGATAAACGAGCTTAAAAAAGACAGTTTGTTCAAAAAGGCTATCTTTTCGGAAGATGTTATGATAATCTTTGAATGCAATCTTTCTCTGAATATGGTAACAAGTGAAATTTATTCTGTGATAAACGGAGTCGAGTACATAAAAACTATTGAAATGGGTCTTACCCCTCCGTTTACTCTTTCGGATATAGCTTCTAAAATATGGTATTCAGACTATCTTAATGAAGATTTCCATCAGGAGATAAGCTGTGAATATCTTATACATCTTTTTAAGGACGGAAACAGTACTCCCGAATTTATTTTCTGGAGAAGCGAGCCTGACGGTACTGAGGTATGTCTCAAAAATGTGTTCTATATAACCCAAAATGAAGATACCGGTGATATTATTGCGTACAGCGTTTTAAAGGATATTACTAACTCAAGGATCGAACAGAAAACAACTTCACGAAATAAAATAATGTTTGACCATACAGCCGAAAATTATGAATGTATCTTTTCGCTGGATTTCAGGTCAAATAAAATTACTGTATATCAGGCGAATGATAACTTCAAGGACTGTAAATTCCTTAAACTCAGCTCTACTGACTTTGTTAAAAATTATCGGTCAATCATTAACAGTTATATATATGAACCCGATAGAAAACGTGTTTATAATATATTCAAAAAGCGCAGAATGCAAAAGGAAATGAGCAACAGCACTGTTTTTTCCATAAACTTCCGCATGCTTGAAGAGTATGCGGCAAAGCATTATCAAGCTAAAATAATACGTGCTATTGACGATGAAAATGCCGTACATCTTGCCGTGGCTATCCACAATATTGATGAACAGATACACACAGAGGCTGAACGCATAAGACATATACAGTCACAGCAGATAAACTATATGCAGCATGAAACAGTGTCCAATAGCATAGACAGCGAGTTTGAAGCTATTTATTATGTAAATCTTGATAACGATGATTCGATAATGTACTGTTCAAATACTGATACCAATAAACATCTTCCCGATATAAATAATCATGACGGCTTTGACAGCTATTTTAAATATTATGCTGAAAATTATGTTTGCAGCAACGACAGAGAAGGCTTTTTAAAGGCGATAGACAAGAAAAAAATTAAGGCTGAGCTTGCAAAATCTTCAATTTATTATATAAATTATAAAGTATCATTAAATAATCAGCAGCTGTATTACCGTATCAAAATTATGAGCGATAATCTTATTTCCGGTCATAACAGTGTAATTATCGGTATCCAGAATGTTGACTTTATCGTAAATCATGAGCTTGACCAGAATAATATTTTTGACGCATTAAGGCTTAATGAAAGAAATTTCCAGAAAGCCATTTTCTCGGACGCTGTGGGATTTTTTGACTGCAATCTCTCTCAGAATCTTATTATCAGCGATATTTATGAGATTGTTGACGGGGATTATACTATGGTTTCCGACAAAATAACTATGACTAAGCCTTTTAATTTCAATGAATTTTTCTGGAATTATGTCAAAACTCATGAAGTCACCAATCCTAACGAAGTAGTTGAATATATAAACTGTGAAAATCTCATTAATATCTATTATCAGGGCGTACATATGCCGGAGATAACCTTCTGGGGAACTACTCCAACAGGTGTAATGCTTTGTAACAGAGTTATCTTCCTTCTGACTAAAGATGAAACATCCGGCGATATACTTGCTATGGCGATAGTTAAGGACGTTACAAAACGCCAGAAGCTGAAAAGGGAACAGAAAAAGAATCATAAGATAATCGAAATTCTTGCAAGCGAATATTCATCACTTTATCTTGTCAATATGGAAAATTACACCGTTAAACCATATGTTATAGATTACGACGTTGACAAGCTCTTCGGAGATGAAATAAGAAACGGTATCGTTGATTACTTTGACATTGTTAATCTCTATCTTGATACTATTGTTTATGAGGAAGATATTGATTATGTGGCTGAAGTTACGTCCATAGATCATATCAAAGAACAGTTTAAAACAACCAAATCCTTTATTGCTACTCCGAGAAAATGTGTAAACGGCAAAGTAAAATATTATGAAATGAGATTTATCAAGGTTGGCGATTCTCCTGATCCTACCGAATTTGTTATCGGTCTCCTTGATAAGGACGACCAGATCAAGTCTGAACAGGATCGCCAGAAACAGGTACAGGTCGCTATGAAGCATGCGGAGGAAGCTAACAGCGCAAAAAGCGCATTCTTGTTTAATATGTCCCATGATATACGTACTCCTATGAACGCTATTATCGGCTTTACTACTATGGCGCAGAAATATGTTGATGATAAAGAACGTGTAAACGAATGCCTGGAAAAGGTGAAAATTTCAGGTACTCACCTGCTCCAGCTTATCAATAACGTTCTTGATATGGCAAGAATTGAAAGCGGAAAGGTATCTATTGAAGAAACTGCTTCCAATTTAACCTCCGATTTTGAAGAAATTATAATTATTATGCAGGAATTTGCTAAAAATCATAATATTAAACTTATCACAAGCATGAATAATATTACCAACGAGTATGTTTATGCCGATATTCTTCATTTTAATCAGGTGCTCATTAACGTTATAAGTAATGCAATTAAATTTACACACCCGGACGGAACTGTTACTGTTACCGTAAATCAGATACCTGCCGAAAAGGATGGCTACGCTTCCTATGAATTTATCGTTGAAGATACAGGTATAGGAATGAACAGCGAATTTAAGGAACATATCTTTGAAGCGTTTATCCGTGAACATTCTACTACGGCAAGTGGTATTCAGGGAACAGGACTGGGTATGCCGATAGCTAAACAGCTTGTTGAGCTTATGGGCGGAAATATTTTCGTTGAAAGCGAACTGGGAGTAGGTACTACGGTAAAAATACATATTTCCTTCCGTATCCAGAAAAAAATACCAGATAAAATGAAAAATCATTCGAAATATACAGATTTAAGCCTTAAAGGCATCAGATTGCTTCTCGTTGAGGACAATGAACTTAACCGTGAGATTGCTAAGGATATTCTTGAAGAAGCTGAAATTATTGTCGAAGAGGCTGAGGACGGCTCTATCGCAGTTGAAAAGCTACGCAAATCCGAGCCAGGCTACTATGACATTATCCTTATGGATATTCAGATGCCTTATATGGACGGATATCAAGCAACGCAGGTAATAAGATCTCTTGAAAACCGTGATCTTGCGGATATTCCAATCGTTGCTATGACCGCAAACGCTTTTGAGGAAGATAAAAATAAGGCTCTTGAATCAGGTATGAATATGCATCTCGCAAAGCCTATTAATATCGGCGAACTGTTTGAAGCTCTCAGAATCTTCTGTAAGAAAAAATAATATACGGAAATTTAATTAGACCCATTTAAGGTTACCACTTCTTAAATGGGTCTTAATTTTGTGGATTATTAAAC
>CAMWXM010000095.1 GCA_947178195.1 uncultured Ruminococcus sp. | reverse complement strand
AAGCTTCTTTATCCAGTTCATCAATTTTTCCGTCAAGATTTACATCCGCAAGATATAATTTATCGCTTTTTATTCCTTCTTTATCATTAAGATATTTATTAAGAATAATCATATCGAATATATCTCTTGTACCGCTTCCGTCAAGGTCTCCGGGGAGATCGTATACATCACGTTCCCTGACATTTACGTCAAAGCTTTCTGTAAATCCGTTATAGCTTACAGTAATAGTCTGAGTTCCCACAAGCTGAGGATCAAACTCGCTTATCTCATAATTTTCTATCAATGATTTTGTTCCGTTGTCAAACACAGCATGAACCAGCATTCCGCTGCAGTCAAGCGGCTGTCCCACAACATATTCGGTAATTTCAGGTAAGTTTGTGATTTTTATTCCTGAAAGAGATTTTTCAGTTACCTCGACTTCAAATTCGGCCTTGAAATCGTCTAAATAAACGGTAATTTTCTTTTTACCTGTTTCCTTTGAAAATCCCTTGATTCCGTCAAGATAATAATTGGTTATTTCTTCTTCGGTATTGTTGCTGAAAACTCCGTTTACTACAAGACCGTTTATTTTCAGTCCTTCTCCGGTTTTATAAAGCTTCTTTTCCGGTTCTGAAACTATTTTTATACCGGTAAGTTTTTTGCCGTTGACCGTTACCCTGAATGAAGAGGTTTTATTTTTATAGCTTACCTTAATATCATAAGTACCTTCCTTTGATTCGAAGCCGCTTACATCATAATCAACAATTACTTTTTCCGTACCATCGCTGAATATTGATTTTACGACCAATCCCTTCAGGTCAAGCTGTTCACCCTCGTTATAGGTGGTTTTATCCGGCTTCTGAGAAATGTAAATGCTCTTCAATACCGCAGCGGTAGCAGCAGTAGCGGCAGTGGTTGTTGTTTTAGCAGTGGTAACAGCAGGGGTTATCTTTTTAGCATAATCCAATACGCACCATCCGCTTACTCCGCCGTATGTAGTTTTGCCCCATGTATAGCCACCTGCGCTTTTGGTAGAAGTAACAACTATTTCCGCATTATAAGGAATATATCCTACCTGGCTGTAGCTTGTTCCTGCTCCGCTTCTGAGCTTTACGCCGTCGTCAGAAGTTATTTTCCATTTTTCAGAGCTGCTGCCTGCCGTAGTCGTAGTGGTAACCTTAGGTGCAGTAGTAGTAACGGCAGGACCACCCTTTAATGGACCTCCAACCATATATGTACAGAAATCAAGAGCGCACCATTGCTCTTTACCCTCATAGAGTACCTTTCCCCAGGTATATCCATCGCTTCCCTTAACCTTTTCGGTTACAGAAAATATAGTATGTAAAACCATAAAGCCTGTCTTTTTAGAAGTCGAGCTTGACGACTGTCTTAAATTAACCCCGTCCTCATCGCTTACTCTCCATACCTCGCAGGTATTATCCGTTCTATCCTTCAAAAATAATTCCGTTTCAAGATGACGTCTCTTTACAAGACCGGTAAGTATCTCTCCGCCAGCCTTTCTCCATTCACCAAATGCCTTTGCAATTTCCAGAAATCCATATTTATCAGAGCCGTTTATAAGAATCGTTTTCAGATCAAAATCACCGTAGGCGTCAAAAAAGTTTCCCAAAGAATAGCATATACTTACGAGAGCATCAAACTGATTCTGTTTAAGGGTTATATTATTTTTTGAAGCAAAGTTGTTTACATAATTTGCAAAACTTGTCACATAATTTTTCAGCAGTTTTTCCGCTTCGGCTTCGGTTATGCCATTGGGATATTCGTTTGCGCCGCAGGCTGTTCCATAGCCTATAGTCCATTGGCTGTAATCCCAATACTTATATTTTGAAAAGCCCTCGGTTTTCTTTATAAGATCGATACAATCCTGACTAGCTGTCATTTTTGACGCCGCATTAACAGAAATTGAAAAACACGGCAGGATCATTATAATTGTAATTATAACGCAGAATGCTTGTTTAAATGGCCTTAATTTATTACTCATATAAATTCTCCTCCGTTACACTTGTTTTCAAATATTTTAAAATAGCGTTGCTGTCGTCTGAATTTATTATATTATTTTTATCGGTATCGCCATTTATAAGCATTTCATCCGTCAAAGAATATTCTTCACTGTCAATATTAAATTTATTTATTGCTGTAACGTCGGAAACAGAGATTATTCCATCGCAGTTCACATCGCCCCATTTATAAATGCTTGAAACGGATATTTCGCAGCCCTGAGCTTCAAAGGGAATCTCCTCCATTTTATCGTTTCCCATAATGGAGTAGCCTACATTTACAGGAACATTCTGTCCTGAGGTCTCGCCCTTGGTTTTAAATTCGATATTAAAAACATCACCTTTAAAAGAACGATCCTCACTGTCCGACCATACGAAGGTCACGCAGTCGTCAGATGTACTATTATAATAAAAATTCCCGTATTCGATATTATCCCATGCCTTTACAAATTCAAGCTGCTGGGGGTCAAAGTTGACAGATATAGAATAAGCCGCAATATTCATTTCATCATCAAAGGAAGCAATGACGCTTGTTACGGCATTTTCTTCTGCATAACCGCCTCTTATTGAAAATTGTGGAAGTGAATTTTCGGCCGACGCCGTAATGCGAGCAGATGAAACAAAATTCAGTGCTAAAACAGACGATAATAAAATTTTAAATTTCGGTTTCAATTTCATTTTCCTCCTGTATTTTTAGAGTTGTCCTTTAGTCGACCGCATGAATAACGTGCCGAATTAATGTCTATTTATACATTATTAATTTTATCATAAAACTAACGTTAATTTGTGAACATTTTATTAACAAATTGTTGATGGTTACAATTTTATTAAATTTAAATAAACTTCACAGCTTATTTTTGTTATTATGTTGTTACTATTTATCAAAATGGCTTAAAGAAATCAAAATTGAAAAATAATGAAATGTGCTTCCGGCTATAGTAAACAAATGCCATATAGAATGAAAATACCTAATTTTTTTAACAGCATAAAAAATTATACCGACAGTGTAAAAAATACCGCCGACTAAAAGAAGAATAAGCGCATTTACCGACATACTGCCGATCATTGGTTTCACGGCAAATATTATTACCCACCCCATCATTACATAGCAAAAAAGTGAGAATTTTTTAAATTTTTCAAGATCAATAGAGTTGAGGATTATTCCTAATATTGCCGCACCCCAGACGATTCCAAAAATTGTCCAGCCTATTGCACCCCTCAGGGTTACCAACGTATACGGAGTATAAGTACCTGCTATCAGAAAATAAATAGTATTATGATCCATAATTCTGAAAAAAACTTTCGCCTTATCGTTTGTGATCGCATGATATAAAGTCGACATAGTATAGAGCAAAACAAGGGAAAATCCATATATGCAGGAGCTTACGATCCCCCACGAGTCAGAATGAACGGCAGACAAAACTATTAATACAACCATTCCTCCCACAGCAAGAGCCGCACCTATTCCATGTGAAACGGAATTAAAAATTTCCTCCCCCAACGTATATCTTTTCTTTAAAGCAGCAGACATAATATATCCTCCCTTTGACATAAATTTTAAGGCAATACTGCACAAAACCTTAAGGCATTCTTTGTACAATCTTGACTTGCCTATATTATACATCTGATAAATTTCTTTGTCAATAAAAGTTTTCAGATAATATACAAATTATGCAAAAATAAATATTGACATAGCTGCAAAAAAAAGCTATAATTATATTGGAGAAGATTTTTATGAAATAAATATCTTATTTCCGAACCGAAAACGCCAGTCAAAGCGTTTTCCGCAGAAAAATTTCAACAGACATCTGTTGAATGGTTATTTTACGTCCGGTAAACGTAAAATAACTCCTGCAATTATTATAAAGGAGGAAAAAACAATGTCACTGACAAATAACGCTAATGTTTTAAAATGGGTCGATGAAATGACTGCCCTGACAAAGCCTGATAAGGTTGTTTGGATCGATGGTTCAAAGGAGCAGATCGACGCTCTTATCGAAGAGGTCACTTCGCTTCCTGACGACAGCAGAGATAAAATGTATAAGCTTAACGAAGAAAAGCTTCCTGGCTGTCTTTATCACAGAACTCTGCCAAACGATGTTGCAAGAGTAGAGGACAGAACCTTTATCTGCTGCAAGAACAAGGAAGATGCAGGTCCTACAAACAACTGGTGCGACCCTGAAGAAATGTACGCTAAACTTACACCTATGTACGACGGCGTAATGAAGGGCAGAACTATGTATGTTATCCCTTATTCAATGGGTCCTATCGGCTCTTCGCTGGCTAAAGTAGGCGTAGAAGTAACCGATTCTATTTATGTTGTTCTCAACATGAATATTATGACAAGAATGGGCAAACAGGCTTTTGAAAACTTGGGAGAAACATCAAACGATTTTGTAAGAGGACTTCATTCAAAGGCTGATGTTGATCCAGAAAACAGATATATCGTTCATTTCCCTGAAGATAACACTATCTGGTCAATAAATTCTGCTTACGGCGGAAACGTTCTTCTCGGAAAGAAATGCTTTGCGCTCAGAATCGCATCATATCAGGGTAAAAACGAAGGCTGGATGGCAGAGCACATGCTTATCCTCGGCGTTAAAAAGCCGGACGGAGAAGTTAAATATATTACAGCTGCATTCCCTTCAGCATGCGGCAAAACAAACCTTGCAATGCTTATTCCGCCGGAAGGTTATAAAAAGGACGGCTATGAAGTATTCACAGTCGGCGATGATATTGCATGGATGAAACAGGGCGAAGACGGAAGACTTTATGCGATCAACCCTGAAAACGGATTTTTCGGTGTTGCACCTGGTACAAATGAAAAATCCAACTATAACGCTCTTGCATCAACAATGAAAAATACTATTTTCACAAATGTTGCTATCAATAACGATAACAATACAGTATGGTGGGAAGGTCTTGATAAAAATCCGCCTGAAAACGCTACTGAATGGAAAGGCGCAAAGGTAAACGGCAAGGAATTCACATCAGTTATGGGTGCTGATGGCAAACCGCAGAAGCTTGCTCATCCAAACTCAAGATTCACAGCTCCTGCTGAAAATTGTCCATGCATTTCACCTGAATTCAATAATCCTCAGGGCGTACCGATCTCGGCTATCATTTTCGGCGGCAGACGTGCTTCCACAACTCCGCTGGTATATCAGTCATTTGATTGGACTCATGGTACATATGTAGGTTCTGCTGTTTCTTCAGAAACAACAGCTGCTGCAACAGGCGCAGTAGGCGTTTTGAGACACGACCCAATGGCTATGAAGCCGTTTATCGGATATAACGTAGGCGATTACTGGAATCATTGGCTTGAAATGGGCGAAAAACTTGGAGATAAAGCTCCTAAGATATTCAACGTAAACTGGTTCAAGCAGGACGAAAACGGCAACTTTATCTGGCCTGGATTCGGCGATAATATGAGAGTTCTTGACTGGATAATCAAGAGATGTGAAGGAACTATCGACGCTGAGGAAACAGCTATCGGTTATGTTCCTAAGAAGGGCGATATTAATCTCGATGGTATCGAAGATGAAGTAACTCCTGAAATCATGGATAAACTCCTTGAAGTAAACAAGGATCTCTGGACAAAGGAAATTGCTGAAATGAGAAGATACTATAAGGAAGATATTGCCGATAAGGGCGGTAAGATCCCTGCTGCTCTCGAAGCTCAGCTCGACGCTCTTGAAGCAAGAATCAATAAGTAATTTCACATAAAAAAGGAGCTGAAAAACCAGCTCCTTTTTTAATATGTATTTTAACCTTCAAATTTTGTACCGCATTCGTTACAGAAAATATCCTCGTCCAGCATTTCATTTTTACAGTTAGGGCAGATTTTTTTCTTTTCCGGCTCTTCCTGCGCTTCAGCTTTTTCAGGCTTACTCTGAGATTCCTGCTCCTGTACTTTTTCAAGCTTTTCCGGTTTTTCAGCAACTTCTACGGATTCTGTCACAGACTCTGTCGGTGCAGCCGTAATTTCTTCTGTGGATTCCGTTGAAGCTTCCGGAACAGACTGGTTCTGAGCGTTCTCAAATTCTTTTCGGTCTGATGTAAGAATTTCCGCAGTAGAAGGCTCTTGCACAGCCGCCTGTGTCTTTTCCTCGGTTACGGGCTCTTTTTTCAGCTTATTTCCGCATGAATTACAAAACAGAGCGTCAGCCTTCAAAATATTTCCGCACTTTTCACATTTCTGAGCGCCTTCTGGAATCACAGCCGATTCAGCAACAGGCTGCTCCCGTTTTTCAGGAAGCTTTTCTCCGCATACTGCACAGAATAAAGCTCCGCTTTTAAAGTTAGCGCCGCATTTAGGGCAAGCAAATTTAGATTTTATTTTAATTATTTCTTCTTTAGTCTTATCGATTTTTTCCATTGCATTTATTATAGTTTCAACTGCTTCAGCAAATTCCTCTCCGGGATTATCCTTAAATTTTTCAAAATATAATTTACCGATAACCCTGTACTGAAAATTGATTCTTGCTTCTTCACCCTTAATTATATTATTAAGGGAGCTGGTTTCAGACATAATTTTAGCTTTCTGAGAAATTTCTTTACCTTTAGAGGATATATTTTTACCAATATCTGTTATAAATGACATAATTTACTCCTTTTCTACTGCTTATATGGCAGTACATTATTTTTATATTATTATAACACTTTTTCGACACTACTTCAAGTCTTAAATAAAAATAAAATAAGATATTATCAGGCAGGTGATGATTTTGAATAAATTTTCATACATTTTGAAAAGCTTTGGTTTAAAAAGTGAGTGTTCAGAGATAAAAACAATAACTTCCGGTCATATAAATTCTACTTATAAAATAATATATTCTGACGGCAGCGCCTATATTCTGCAGCAGATAAATAAAGCCATATTTAAAAGTCCGGAAAAAATAATGTCCAATATAGATAATTTATGCAAATATTTTAAGGATTTTTCATGTTTTCCCAGATTTATTTTAATAAATGGCAAAAATTATTTGACAGTCGATAATGAAATATGGCGTATTTACAGATATATCGGAAATTCTGTATCCTACATAAGCCTTGACGATAGCTTTAAGCTTTATGAATTTGGCAGAACGCTGGGTAATTTTCATAATACATTAAAAAATGCTGATATATCGAAATTTTATGTTACTATTGAAAATTTTCATAATACCGCCATGCGTGTTGAAAAGGTTATATATTTAACTGATAAAAAATTTTCTGATTATACTGGATTTTTTAATAATATTCTCAGATATGTTAAAAAGCTGGATATGAAAAAGCTTCCGCTCAGCGTTGCTCATAACGACGTAAAATGCTCTAATGTATTATTTGACAGTAAAACCGGCAAAGGACTTACTCTGATAGATTTTGATACGGTCATGCCCGGACTTCATGTTCACGATTTCGGAGATGGAACAAGGTCGGCATGTGTCAGTAACAATAAAATTGATATAGATAAACTTCGGGCGTATTCAAAGGGATATTTTTCAGTTATACGGGCGTCTCAGGAGGAAGAATATTTTCTTGGAATGCTTTGTATATGCGCTGAGCTTTCAGCAAGGTATCTGTACGATTATTTAAGCGAAGAAAATTATTTCAAGGATAAAACTCCCGAAGAAAAATTAAAAAGAGCAGATGAATTAATAAAAATATCCGAAAGCATCATTGAAAAAGAAAATGAAATATTATCTGTAATCAGGTCAGCATTTCAGGTGCAATGATGAGCAGCGATAGCAGCGGTACTGTCATCAACAACTGTAACAATGACAACAGCCACACAGTGAATCAAACTAATAATAGCCTGAAATCACTGTCACAGCTTGATATTTATCGGCAGACGAGGAATATACCTTGAAAACGTAAAAAGGAGCGATTTTTAGTCGCTCCTTTAATATACAAACGGATAGTTAATAGAGAGAATTTATTTAATATATTCTACACCATTTATCTCAATGCCCTTGTACTCATTAATATCAATGAATTCACCAAAGATAACAAATCCATAATCAATGCCTCCTCTTGTACTAAAACCGCAATTGTTTGCTTCAAGCGGCTTTTTTTCTCCGTCATTTGTGATGAAGAAAAATTGTTCTAAAGCAATATCTTCCGAAAGATTTATTATTGAAGGATCGCTGAAATACACCTCGAAGGAAGACATTGATATATTTTTTCCGTCAACACTTTGAAGCTGAACACAATCGACATTTTGTGCAAAGCTTGTAGTAAATTCCAGACCATCAAGTTCATTGACTAATCCTTCATATCCCTTGTAATCAGGATTATCTCTATTTCTAAAGTATTCTAATGCACCAGACCATCCACGTTCACCTGAGTAGAATTCAACATTAACATCTTTACTCAAATCAATATCTCTGCAGCTGAAAAGACTCACACTTTTATCGTATCCAGTAAATTCAGTTTCATTACTAATGGCATAACCACTAATCGGACCGGTCATAGGAACTCCATCAAATCCATTTTGCTCAAAAGGACCTGCACTGCCGTCAGCATAAGTTATACAAGCTCCGGGGCAGCCATTCACATTATTCTTTATCTGTAATCCTTTATCTGTTAAAGTTTCATGTGTAAGAATCATCATAACAATATTTCCATCCGAAAGAACAGAATCGACAGTTATTCTATAATCATTGTTTTCTGTAACAATGTTCTTAACAGCCTCAGGACTTTTCTGTTCGATAAGTTCAGCATTCGATACATACTGTTCAACCGTTTCACGATTAACAAACGTATTATAGGCATAAACTCCTATAGGTACTGCAAGTACTGCCGCTGCTGCCGCTATGCTGACAGCAAATTTAAAAGCACTTCTTTTAGGTTTTCTGTTGTTTTTGATGCAATTCTCTGATTCTGATAAGTATTTTTCATCAATACCATTCATGGCACTCATTAAATCATTTCCTTTCATAGTGATACTCCTTTCTTAAACAGATAATCTTTCAGCTTTTCACGAGTACGATGTAGTGATGTCTTTACCTTGCTTTCCGAGAAACTAAAATGCTCAGCTATTTCTGATATAGTTTCTCCGAACCAATAATGTCTTACAAAAATAACCCTATTATCTCGTGAAAGGTTTTCAAGAAAATCATTCATTAGAGTTTCAAGTTTTCCGTCAGATAGTTCTGTTTTACTCATTATGTCAGGTATACATTCTTCCATTTCCTTTGTAAACTCAACTATATGAGCATTGCGTTTTTCAGTTTTGCTTCTTTTTATGATATCATATGCTGTACAGCGACATATCCTCGCAAAAAATGAAAATAAATCAATTGGTTTTTGTGGAGGTATTGAGCTCCATGCTTTCATAAATGTATCATTTACGCACTCCTCAACATCACGCTTGTCTGATAAAAATGTTGAAGCTAATCGAATAAGTCTTGCACTATATTTTTCCATACTAAGTTTAGAAGCTGACACATCACGTGCTATGTACAACTTCATAAGCTCATTGTCAGATATAATACCATTCATTTTTTACCTCCTTTCACATTGAACAATGCACCGTTCACTATGATAATCGAGAAAAGCAATTAAAAAGTTACACTTTACAAAAATATTTCAAAAAAATCTTAATAGAAATAGATGATAAAAATATAGAACTTAAAATTTCATAATTATTGAAAAAACGCCTTGTACTCAAAAGAGATACAAGGTTTATAAT
>CAMWXM010000094.1 GCA_947178195.1 uncultured Ruminococcus sp. | reverse complement strand
GTTCAGAAATATGTTATAAATCCTTATTATGAAAAAAGAGGAGAGGTAAATCCGGAACTTCTGGACGACGATGAGGAAACCCTTTTCGAGGACAGAGGCGGCAGCGAAAAGCCTATCGTTTCAAAGGAAAAAGGCAAACGAGGAAAAACTATTTCATAAATTTTAAAAAAATACTTTACAAATTTTGAAAAATGTGATATAATAATTAAGTGTTATACTGTAAAGGAGTCTTTTACACTTTTACAGCGCATATAAAGCTGTTTACTTGGATTCGGGATTAAGCCCTATGGGGAATTTACCTGCCCTTTTCTAAGTTTTCGGCGAAAATATAAAAGAGGTGAAAAAAATGCTTTTGAAAGAAGAAAAAACAGCTGTTATTGAAGCTAACAGAACTCATGAAAACGATACCGGTTCTCCTGAGGTTCAAATAGCTATCCTTACAAGGAGAATCAATGATCTTACAGAACATCTGAAGGTTCATAAGAAGGATCATCACTCAAGAAGAGGTCTTCTTAAAATGGTTGGTCACAGAAGAAATCTCTTGGGCTATCTTAAAAAGAAGGATATTAACAGATATCGTGCAATTATTGAAAAGCTCGGTATTCGTAAGTAATTTAATTATAAAAGGCAGAACGGAAAACCGGACTGCCTTTTAAGCCATTTTTAGAATTTAAAATCATTGGCAGTAGAGGTTAGCATTAAACCGTGAATCCGTTTTTCGGGTACAGGGTTTATTGCTAAAGCTGCTGCTGTATTGACGGAGGAAGTTTATGTTTGAAAATTACAGAACCTTTAAAACACAGTTTGCAGGAAGAGAATTAGTTGTTGAGACTGGCAAAACATGCGAGCTTTCAAATGGCTCCTGCTGGGTACACTATGGCGAAACGGTGGTCATGGCAAATGTGACCGCAAGCCCTAAGCCGAGAGAGGGAGTTGACTTTTTCCCTCTTGCAGTAGATTATGAGGAAAGACTTTATTCTGTGGGAAAAATCCCCGGCTCGTTTACCAAAAGAGAAGGTAAGCCTTCTGAAAAGGCTATACTTACTTCGAGAATGGTCGACAGACCTATCCGTCCGCTTTTCCCGAAGGATATGAGAAACGATGTTTCGGTAGTCATGACAGTTCTTGCCGTTGACCCGGATTGCTCTCCTGAAATTACTGGAATGATAGCAACTGCTATTGCTATTTCTATTTCGGATATTCCGTGGAACGGTCCTATCGCAGGTGTCAGCGTAGGTCTTGTAGACGGAGAGATCGTTTTAAACCCTACTCTTGAACAGAGAGCTAAAACCGATTTGAATCTTACTGTTGCAGGTTCGGCTGAAAAAATCGTTATGATAGAAGCAGGCGCAAAGGAAGTGCCTGATGATAAAATGCTTGAAGCTATTATGAAGGGTCACGAGGAAATCAAAAAAATCGTTGCTTTCATAAGCGATATTCAGGCTCAGATAGGCAAGAAAAAGTTTGAATTTGAATCACAGGAAGTCGACCACGATATGTTTGACGCTATCGAGGCATTTGCCGCAGAGCGTGTTAAATTTGCCCTTGATACAAATGATAAGAATGTACGTGAAGAAAGACTTCAGCCTATCAAAGACGATATTCATGAAAAATTTGATGAAGAATATCCTGAACAGACAGCCATGATAGACGAATGCATTTACAAGCTGCAGAAGAAAATTGTAAGAAACTGGCTTTATGAGGGCAAGCGTGTGGACGGCAGAGGAATTGACGAGATAAGACCTCTTGCAGCAGAAGTTGGCTTGCTTCCGAGAGTTCACGGTTCAGGTCTTTTCACAAGAGGTCAGACTCAGGTCCTTACTATTGCGACATTAGGTCCTGTAAGCGAGGCTCAGAGAATTGACGGGCTTGATGAAGAAGAATCAAAAAGATATATGCATCACTATAATTTCCCGTCTTACTCTGTAGGCGAAACTAAACCAAGCAGAGGTCCGGGAAGACGTGAAATAGGTCACGGTGCGCTTGCTGAAAGAGCTCTTGAACCGGTTATTCCGTCTGTTGAAGAATTCCCTTATGCTTTAAGACTTGTTTCAGAGGTACTTTCTTCTAACGGCTCTACATCTCAGGGTTCTATCTGTGGTTCTACACTTGCGCTTATGGACGCAGGAGTGCCTATTAAAGCTCCTGTTGCAGGTATTTCCTGCGGTCTTATTACAAAACCTGACAGTGATGAATTTATGACTATGGTGGATATTCAGGGTCTTGAGGACTTCTTCGGCGATATGGACTTTAAGGTAGGCGGTACTCATAAGGGTATTACAGCTATTCAGGTGGATATAAAGGTTGACGGTCTTACTCCGGCTATTATCAAGGAAGCCTTTGAAAAGACAAGAAAAGCAAGACTATATATTCTCGATGAGATAATGCTTAAAGCTATTCCCGAACCGAGAAAAATGGTTAATAAATATGCTCCTAAAATGCTCCAGACAAAGATAGACGTTGAAAAAATTCGTGACGTTATCGGTCAGGGCGGAAAGGTGATTCAGAAAATTACCGCTGAATGCGATGTTAAGATAGATATTAACGAAGAAGGCGGCGTATTTGTTTCAGGTATCGATCTTGACAACTGCAATAAGGCAATCTCAATTATCAATACTATTGCGGCAGGACCTGAGGTCGGCGCAATTTATAAGGGTAAGGTCGTAAGAATTATGAATTTCGGTGCATTTGTAGAAATCGCTCCGGGTAAAGATGGTCTTGTTCACATTTCAAAGCTTGATAAATCAAGGGTTGAAAGAGTTGAGGACGTTGTTTCCATCGGCGATGAAATTCTTGTAAAAGTCGTTGAGATCGACAGGCAGGGAAGAGTTAATCTTTCAAGAAAAGACGCTCTTGCTGAGCTTGAGGCAAAGAAAAATCAGTAATTATTTAAAAGAAGCGCATCATGTTGCGCTTCTTTTGTATTATTAATTGAATTATTTATAAATTTTCTTCAATCATTAAAATTGGGTTTATAAAGTATTATTTTTTTCAGTGCGCATAAATCGAACACATTTATTTTCCCGTCTTTATATACATCGGCATTTTCACCACGTTTCATTTCTCCTGCCTTGACCAGCCATTTCTGAAGCATTACTATATCGGTGACCGTAACGCTTCCGTCATAGTTTACATCTCCCACCTGGTCAAACTTTCCGATAAATATTGTGATAGGAAATCCGAAATAATACTGGGCATCATAATATTGACCATTGTCTGACAGTGAAATAGAATCTGGATTTATCAGGCTGTAATTATATTCTTCCGTTCCATTGATTGAAATATCTGTCAGCAATTCTTTTATCATTAAAACCTTTTTATCATAATCGGCAGTTATGTAGTCGTCAGTCGACATCATATCACGAATTTTTTTATCTACCGCAGACATTTCTTTTATCTGAAGGTCGGTAAATCTTTTGGTAATTTTTATGGTTATGGTATCAGATTTTACACCGTCCTCTGTAACGGCGTAAAATGAAATGGTTTTAACTTTATCATATGACGTGCCGCTTGTATCCAGCGTCAATTTAGCAGAATATACGCCGTCGGATGGTAGATCGTCGCCACTTACAGAAAATTTTCCGTCGTCGAGCATGTCGTATTCGGTTAAATCGTCGGCATTTACAAGAGTAATTTTTTCACCCTCATAATCGGTATCTACATAAAAATATGTTAATGTATCTTCATCATCAAAAAATGTTGATTTACTGCTTCTCAGATTAAGTTCGTAATTTGTGTTATTATACGAATTGTAATGTATTGTTGCGTCGGTACTCCAGTCCTGAGGTTTAGTTATAGCTTCCCAATCGGCTTCAGAGCCTTCGTAATAAATATCAGTCAGAGACTTACAGGTGGCAAATACCTGACTTTCAATCTCGGTTATGCTTTTCGGAAGATATACCGCCGATAAGTTCCGGCAGCTGCTGATTGAACCATACGGCAATTTCTGAACAGAGCTTGGAATTTTCAGCTGCACTAATTCAAGGCATATGCCAAATGCTTGAGGACCGATAGTTACAACACTTTCAGGAATATTTATCTCAGTCAGATAAGAAGAACAGTAAAATGCATTTGAGTAGATTTTCTTTACGCTCTCTGGGATATTGTATGTGGTCTGAGGATATTTACCGGCATAAGCAAGCAATTCTGTTTTGTCGCTGTTAAAAAGTCCGCCGTTTTCACTTATAAAGTAGGGATTTTCTTCCGAAACAATAATTTCTTTCAGAGGGCAGCCTGAAAATGCAGAAGAACCAATCTTTTTTACATTTTTGGGAATAGTAATGGTTTCAAGCTTGCTGCATGAAGAAAATGCGTCGTTTCCGATTTCTGTAACTCCTTCCGGAATAACGACTTCTTTTATAGAGGATTGGCTTAATAAGCCGGTCGATATCTTTTTAAGATTATCAGGTAATTTTATTGTTTCTAAAGTGCAGGCTGAAAATGCATAGCCTTCAATTTCTTCTATTGTTTCAGGTATTATGATTTCTTGTATAATACAGCCGTTAAAAGCAGCTTCGCAAATTTTTGTTACTGGTATGCCATCGATCTCCGGCGGTATAGTAACCTTCTGGTACTGCCACATTCTATCGCAGTATTTTACCTCAACATGATCGCTGTATTTTACATAGCTGACATAGTCTATGCCAATCTCTTTGCCTTTTTCTGCAACAGTACTGTTAGAACTGCTGTTGGCAGCTCTGACGTCTGTTTCCACGATTGCTTCGCTGCCAAGCTGATTTTCCGCCGCCAGAACCTGAGGAGTATAAACGCCAACAGATAAAGCTGTTGTCAGCGACAGCGACAGCGCTAAAAGTTTTCTTTTCATAAGTATTATCTTTCCTTTCATAATAATATAATTTGATCAACCTTTTGCTTTTGCGATTGATTGATTATATTATAACATATTTTTATCGTTTGTGCCACAAGTTGACGAAATTTACAGTTTTAATAGCGAAACTTACAGTTTTAGTTGCCTTTTCAAAAAGGGTAGCAAAAAAATTCGGCTTATTGACCATGCAGATTAAAAAAACTTTTCAAAACCCTTGACAACATGTACATAATATGTTAAAATTAAGTTTAGCCGCATGGGCACGGTTTTAAGTTTCTGATTATACAGAACACCGCATCTCAGCGAGTATTAAAGAAAAGGCAGGTGCCGTAAATGTACGCAGTTATTGAAACAGGCGGTAAGCAGTATCAGGTAAAAGAGGGAGATACTCTCTTTATTGAAAAGCTTAACGTTGAAGCAGATCAGGCGGTAAATTTTGACAAGGTAGTGGCAGTAGGCTCGGATAAGGGTCTTAAAGTTGGCGCTCCATATGTTAAAAATGCTGTTGTTGAAGCTAAGGTTTTAAAGAACGGCAAGGCTAAGAAGATTACTGTTTTCACCTATAAGCCTAAAAAGGGCGAAAAGAAAAAACAGGGTCACAGACAGCCTTACACACAGGTAAAAATCGAAGCAATCAAGGCTTAAAATGACAATCGCTGAATTTTTTAAGAAAAACGGCGAGATCACAGGATTTAAGGTCAAGGGACATTCTGGATACTCTGAAAAGGGCGGAGATATAGTCTGCGCTTCCGTTTCATCTGCGGTTATGATGACCGCTAATATGATAACTGAAATTTTTAAGTATCAGGCAGAGGTCTCTGTCGTGGACGACACGATCTCCTTAAATACTGACATTCCCTGTGACAGGGTGCTTCAGGGTCTTTATTCAGGACTTGAAATGCAGCTTCTGGAAATTGCAGCGGAATTTAAAAAGAATTTAAAAGTGAAGTTTACGGAGGTGTAAGACATGATTAAAATTAGTATGCAGTTCTTTGCTCATAAAAAAGGTTCGGGTTCTACTAAGAACGGACGTGATTCAGAGTCAAAAAGACTTGGCGTTAAAAGAGCAGACGGACAGTTTGTAACAGCCGGAAATATCCTCGTTCGCCAGAGAGGCACTCATATTCATCCGGGCGAAGGCGTTGGTATTGGTTCTGATGATACTTTGTTTGCTATGATCGATGGCAAAGTTAAATTTGAACGTGTTGGTCGTGACCGTAAAAAGGTTTGCGTTTACGCACAGTAATTTTAGTCTTAAAAATCCCGGCTTTAAAGCACGGGATTTTATTTTGAATAGTAAAGGTCACTTCTAAAAATCTCTGCCATTTTACTACGATTTTTTTGTCATATTGTCCAAAATTTTCTTGGAATACGACCGTATGGAGCGCCTGTGGTGCGCCAGTGCCAGTATGCCTACAAAAATTTAGGACTGCCGATAAAATTCGCAGCACATTTAAACGACATAGTTTTTTAGAGGTAATCTAAAAATAAAATTTTATTATTTGGCAGTAAATCGGAATTTGTGAGGATAAAGTATGCTGTATATAATGAGACATGGAAAAACAGACTGGAATGCTAAACATAAATTGCAGGGAAGAACAGATATACCATTAAATTATGATGGAAGATTAATGGCTGAAAAGGCCAGGGACGAATATAAAGACATACATTTTGACGTATGTTATTGTTCCCCGTTAATTCGTGCAAAAGAGACTGCAGAAATTTTATTGAACGGAAGAAATATTCCAATTATAACGGATGACAGATTACTTGAAATGAGCTTTGGGGTATATGAGGGAATAGAAAATTGCTTTGAAATTCCTAATTGTCCGATAAATATTCTTTTTAAAGAACCGGAAAAATATGAAACTCCGGTTGAAGGCGCAGAAAGCTTTGAGGAATTATATTCAAGAACCAGAGAATTTTTGAAGGAGGCTGTTGCGCCAAGGTTAGAATCCGGAGAAGATGTTTTAATTGTAGGTCATGGCGCTATGAATTCAAGTATTGTATGCCAAATTAGGGATATACCTATTGAAAAGTTTTGGAGCGTAGGAATGGATAATTGTAGACTGATGAAGTTATTGTAAATTTTAATTTATTACAGTAATACCTTCGATGAATTAAGTGAATATTATTACAAAATTATCCATGAAGAAGGAATAGAAGATGCTAATAAGAAAATCGGAATTTAGAGGAAAAAATTATGAATGTTTTAATTGTTGGCGGAACAAGATTTTTTGGAATACCTATGGTAAATTCCATTCTGGATAATGGACATAATGTGACAATCGCTACAAGAGGAAACCACGGTAATCCTTTTAATGAGAAGGTTTGTCACATAATTATGAATAAGACAGATGCAAACAGTGTGAAAAATGTGCTTGGCAATAAAGAATATGATGTAATTATTGACAAGATAGCTTATTCGTCAAATGATGTAAGATCACTTTTGGAAAATGTTCGCTGTAACAGATATATACAGATGTCTTCTTGTGCGGTATACAGCGGCAATCGTTCATTAATTTGTGAAAATGAATTTGATACAGAAAATCATAAGCTAACTTGGATGGACAGACCGGAAGATTATGCAGAAGGAAAAAGACAGGCAGAGCGTGCAGCTTTGGAATTTATGGATATTAGTAAATGCACCTTTGTAAGATATCCTGTTGTAATGGGTAAAAACGATTATACCGGACGGCTTAGGTTTTATATAGAACATATTATAAATCAAATTCCTATGTACATAGACAGCTTAAATATAGGAGCATCATATATAAACCAGTCGGAGGCAGGCGAATTTATATCATATCTTGTAGATCATCCAATATCAGGACCTATAAATGGCTGTTCTAAAGGGGTTATATCACAAAAAGAAATTGTTGAATATATTGAAAGCAAATCAGGAAAAAAAGCTGTATTATCTGAAAATGGCGATCCGGCGTCATATAATGGCATTAAAGCAGAAACTTCATATGACTGCACAAAAGCAGAACGCCTGGGTTACAAATTTTCAAATATTTCTTCCTGGATATTTGAACTAATAAATTTTTATTTATCCTAAAAATACTTTTGAGATCAGGCAAAGTTAATACTGATTTTTATAAGGAAAATTGAAATTTACATAAATACGTATAAATGTAGAATGGTGTTGGTTTTATGAAGAATTTGGCAATCATTACAGGTGCTGCCGGTGGTCTTGGAAAAGCATTTACAAAATATCTGATTGACGAAGTGGATGAGGTATGGGCGATTGGACGAAATAAGGAAAAACTAAACAGCCTGAAAGAAGCTCTCGGAGTCAAAATCAAAGGCTACTCAATTGATTTATCTGATATAGCTAATTTAGACCTAATCAAGAGTGAATTAGATAAAGAAGAATATACTGTAAAGTATCTGGTTAATAATGCAGGATCAGGCAGAATGGCTCCGTCAACGGATTTTTCCGCCCAGGAGATTTCGTCCCACATAAATACGCATAGTACTTCAATGGCTGCTCTCTGTAATATATGCATTTCATATATGAAAAGTGGGAGCCATATTATAAATGTCGCATCACAATCTGCATTTCAGCCGGTAGCATACATAAATCTATATGCTGCATCAAAGGCATTTTGTTGTTCCTATTCAAGGGCATTAAATATGGAACTTAAAGAGAGCGGAATTGTTGTTACAGTTGCCTGTCCGGGTTGGATTAAAACTGATTTGCTGCAAACAGAAATGAACGGTTATAAAATAAAATTCCCTCATCTCGCAGAGCCGGATGATGTTGCTGCAAAAACTATCAAAGACGCCAAGAAAGGCAGAGATATTTCCGTATATAGCACTTATGTGAAAGTGATGCAGCTTTTTTCAAAATTTTATCCGCATAAATTGATTATGAATATATGGTTAAAGTCGGTTAAAAAGTATATGGAGTAGGACAAATTCCAGTTTATAGAGTGGATCGGAGAAAATATGAATTTATTAAAGGTGATGTAATTATGGAGAAGATTGATTTACAGAATTACCCTGATTGCATACGCTTTGCTAATGATTGTAAATGCGGGAACGTTTATCCTCTTTCAATTGCCCAGCTATATCAGCAAGGTGATATATTTGTGAAAACTAAAACAGAATTTAAAACAGTTTTGTTTTGGCATTACAGCGGTTTTGCGTTTATTTCGGGAGAATATGATAAATGTTTTCTCGGATTTGTTTATGATATGATTTTAGATAGATATAGGAAAAACAACCGCCGATTTATTTTGCTTAATGATGATGAACGCATTAGAGGTTATTTTAGGCATAAGGATAATATCGAAATTGAACGCAGATACTTCTTTGAATATGACAATCGAAATTATGATGAACCTTTTATTTTGCCAAATAATTGCAAAATAAAAGTCATTGACGCTGAACTCATTTCAAAAATACATGGAAGAATTACGCCTAGCTTTTCTTGGAGCAGTGATGAAGATTTTTTTTCCAAAGGTAAAGGATATTGTGTGGTAGTCAATGATACTGTTACTGCATGGGCGTTTTCTTCCGCAATCAGTGATGATGAAATCGATATTGGTGTTGAAACCAACGAAAATTATCGGGGAATGGGCTTTGCAACAATAGCTTCAAAAGCTATGATTAAATACATTTTAGCTGAAAATAAAAAACCTGTATGGGCTTGTCATTCTCAAAATACGGCATCTGCGAAATTAGCAGAAAGAATTGGATTTAAAAAAGTAAGCGAATGTTCAATCATAAAAAATAAGGAATCGTAATTTTAATAAACGGCAAATTCCAGTTTATTAAATAATTAAAATATGATTTTTATCTGAAACCTAAGGTTTGAGATAAGTAAAAGGAAATTTATATATGGAAAATTTGTTTATTAATAG
>CAMWXM010000093.1 GCA_947178195.1 uncultured Ruminococcus sp. | reverse complement strand
CAATATCTCTGCTACCTTCTTTTTGCCGAGAGAATCTACTTTTAAACCATTATCGGCAAGCCACTGCTTCATCTGCTGAACTGAATTAGGATTATCAAGACCAGTCAGGTTCTGCATAGCTTCTAATAATTCCTTTTTGGAATGTTCATCGATTGCTATTGCACTATTTACCATTTTCATATCAACCGCAATTCCTCTGTCGTTTATTTCCTGATCGAGATGATACTCATCCCACACAAAATCAGGAACAGGAAACCTTGACAACTTTTGCTGTATTGACATTTCGACCTCAACGTCACGCTTGTTATATTTTTTGAAAAGCTGCCACTTATCCGGTGCATGATGGGGATAATTCCGTGTACGTTCACCATTTGCTTTGGTAGGCTTACAGGGAACGCAGAAATATTTGATAAGGTCTTTTCCCTCATCCATCTTCTGCTCGTCCAGTTTAAGGACAGCTCCCACGCCTCTCAGCGACAGCGGAAGTCCCAGATAAGCCGACCATATCATCGTACATCGCCATGATGCCGGATCAAGATATTCGCCGTTTGTAAGCCCTAAAAACCTCGACAGACAAACTCTTTCAAAATTTGCGTTGAATGCCCATTTTGTCACATTTTCATCTGTCAAAGCTCTTAATATATCATTTGGTATCCTATCACCGTTTGCAAGATCGATAACCTGTACGTTGCCTCCGTCAACGGAATAGGCAAATAATAATATCTCGAAATTTATACTTTCCGTATATTTATATACTCCGCATTCGGATAAATTAATATCTGAAAAAGTTTCAAGATCTATAGATATATTTTTCATTATTTATATATCCGCCCCTCCCACCCATCTGAATTCAATTAATTATGACAGAAAATCGTCATCTTCCAGTGTATCAAAATCATCCTCTGCGTTGGTACGTCCGCCGAGAGGTTCGCCGTCTCTGACTTTCTGAATATTACCCAGACCGCAGGCAATGCCCTTATTGCCATTGCTGTTAAATGCGTAGAATGTGATCGATACTCTTGCATAACAGCCGCTGTACACTTCATTCTGATCGAGAATCGGCTGTACTCTCTGATCTACGATCTGAGGGGCGGTTTTACTGTTGGCGTTTACAAAATAACAGTCCTTGTAAACTTCATCATCTGGACGCTCCTCATCACCGTCACGGAGAGGAGTTTTAAGATCCTTAAGCGAAGGTTTAGACTTGCTTTTTCCTTTCAGCTTGTCTTCTCCGTCCTCATAAGCCGCCTGAATAGCCGCCTTGATTTTATCAATCGTAGCCTTGTCTGACTTGGGAATAACAAGAGAAACGCTGTATTTCGCTTCACCGTCATTGATGGATTTCGGCTCCCAGACATTCGCATAGCTGAGACGTACCGGACCTGTAATAACCTTTGTTTTTCTTTCGTTTGCCATTTAATTTTCCTCCTGAATTTTACTAAAATCTGCTTGTGCTGTATTAATAGCCGGACGTTTATCCGACATTGGCACCAATGTTGGTTTACCTTGCGGCTTGTAAATAAAACCGCCGAGAAGTTCTTCAAATTGTTTTTTTCCGAGAAGTTTTGTCATGGCAGTTATGCCTAAAACTTCGGGTTCACTGTAAGGGTCTTTGCCGTAGTCTAAAACTGCTTCGGCTACCGCTTTTTCATCAGTATATTTACGGTTAGACCTTCCCTCAACAAGCTTGAAATTATTCCATTGCTTACCCTGCAATGCGGCATTAAAGGCATAATCCTTAATATTGCTTGCCCAAGCTGTCAGTGCGTCTATTTTTTCAAGAATTTCTTCTATTTCAGAATCCTCCAAAAGCGGAGGCATCTGAAATTCATATTTTGCAAGCTCCAGACACGCTTCCGCTCTTGCCCTGCATTTTACTTTAGCCCGGCAGAATGTACACCATTCTCCGGAGCAGAATTCGCCCTCGCCCTTACTTGCAAGCTGTGCCTTTGGTTTAAGTTCATTTTCTGCCCAGTTCAACAATTCCGATACAGGAATTTCCCAAGTGCTGATATTTTCACGGCGTGGCTGAAAAATAGTCATAGACACTTTGTTTATGTCGTAAAGCGAATCATAAAGCGACAATGCACCGAGAGCGTAAAGCATCATCTGTGGATTGTTTTCAGCCTCTACCAATACGCCGACTCCATACTTGAAATCAATAATGTGGAGTGTATCGTCTGATATGATAAGGCAGTCGCCTGTGCCGAACCCATCAGGTACATAACTGCTGAAATCAAGTCGTTGCTCTATCAGCAAAAGTGGATCAGAGCAGTTTTTCTTTGCAAATTCCAGCTGTTCTAATATGTAAGTAGCATAATCGTCAGTACATTCCTCCATTTCCTGTGAATCGTATTCAGAAGCAGGACGCTCTCCAGCCTTTTCTCCTAATGCTTTCCTTAGCTTATACTCGCATAAAGCATGAGCCGCCGTACCCTCTGCCGCAGCAGTTGTATCCTTGTTCTCAAAGTTCTTCTCTAACTGTGCAGAAGGCGTACAATTAAGCCATCTATGACTTGATGATGCAGAAAGAACAGCGTGTTTAATCGGCGGCATTTTTCAGCACCTCCGCATCCTTATATAATCTGCCAAGCTGTTCCTCTTTTATATCACTCAGCTTATTTCCACCGTACTTAGCTATCAGTTTTTTCACATCCGATGTACGTCCGGACTGTGAAATTTCTGCAAGCAGTCCTCTGACCTCGGCAAGCGTGACTTTCTTTTCCGCCGGTTTCTCTTCAGGTGCAGACTCCTCTAAAGGCGGACTGATTTGCTTGAAATCGTCCGACAAGGTCATAGAAGTTGCAAGTGTTTTCAGACTCTCTGCAAGCTGATCTACACACCTTATTACACCCTGTAAAAGTTCTGATTGACTCATGATTTACCTCCTAATAAATAATTTTTATATACAAAAAGCCGGATAACAAACAGAACGACTATATGTCGATTCGTCTGTCATCCGGCTATTTGGTAGCTTATCAACTCCGTTGCTCGGTATGATTATTTTTTATACACGTTTTCTGTGTGCATGGTACTTTTACGATATTGCGGCAATTCGGACATTTCAACTCCACTATAAGTGGAACTGTCGGCATAGCCGATATGTCAAATGCCCGTTTTCCGCATTTAGGACATTTCATTTTATACACTTTTTATTCCTCCTATTTTTCCAAACATATTGGCATCACGGCTGCATAAATTTTGTCATTATGTACAAAGTATATCGTAGAATTTTCGTCTTCTGCATACAGTCTGCAAGACCTATCCATAAACATTTTCAGAAGCTTTTCATCAATACAAGTCGTGAAGTCATCACATTTCACCAGTACACCCACGGCATGAGTCAGCTTTCTCATTTCGTTCGTGACGGTCAGTTCTGATGTTCCTAAAAGCTTGTCTGGGCTAAAAAACTGTGCCAAAGACGGCATTTCTTCCAGAATCTCCGGATTCAGCCGAAAAGGTTCATCACATATACAGAATGCATAAGTTCCGTTAAGACTAAGGAAAAAACATTCGCCATTTTTCGCATAGCGTGGCTTATTCTCGCCCTTGTCAAGCATTTTCAAAGCCTCGATCTGTAATTTTGTTTCAATTGTCATTTTCTGTACCTCCTGTTATCAATTCCGAGTATGGTAAATCCTCTATCCCCTTGCAAAAGTCACGCCATTCATCAAGCTTATGATCTTTACGACTATGATAAATATTCCTAAGTACCTGATAATTCATTTGCACCGTTGCTCTCTGATTGTAGCTTGACGGCAAAAGCTGTATCATCTGCCACCAGTAACGCTTGTCTTTGGTTTCGAGATATCTTTTTCGGTAGAAGTTTAAAGCATTTACGATATAAATCAAAAAATCTATTCCGAACATTCGATCATAGCCAATGTCAACAGTATTTTCAAGACTTCCACCCGGATCTGAAAAAAGATGCTCATTCGAAAAATCATCAAGTTTAAATTCCTTTTCATGAATCTTATGCATAGTACTGCATGAGTTTCTGACCGTTCCGACCTTGTAGGTATCAAACTCCTTCCACCAATACATGGGAGCGATTATATCACAGGTGACATTTATCATACGCATGAACTTGCTGTGATCCGTTCCGGCAGAAACGAGACTCTTCATAAGACTACGATCATTTATTCCGATGCAGTATGAACAGTCACACTTGCATTTCTTATCGCAATTTTCAGCCTCTGTACGACCGTAGTCACCACCACGGCAGCCGTAAAAACTGTCACTCTTCTCCCAACTGTTCATCGGATTTCGCATCCCTCTGATTGCCGTCTCCCAGCCATATACTTCTGTATTTTCAATCTTTATCATATCTTTTCTCCTTTACTTAAAATATGTCGATGTGGTCGTGAAATCTATTTCCTTTTCAGGGCTATTATCCAGTTCCATAAGCTTATCCATATACCAGTCTGATTTGGCAATATCTTCATCGCCGTTTCTACGGCTGGCACGATAGCGATATTTGTATACGTTGCACTTGCAGAATGCTTTTACAGCTTCCACCCCAAATAAAGCTATCATTTCATCTATACATTCGTGCTTACCCTGATAGTGTTCAGGATGATTTACATTATCCATTTTTTAAACCTCCATGACTAAACAAAACATTTTGGCGGAATAGGAAATTCCTTTCCGATTTGTTTCCATAAATGCAAACAATAAGGATGATTGTTTACATATTCCGATTTTGGCGGATGATATTGTACAACACATTCGTTATCATTCCAAAACAAGCTTTTTATTTTACACATTTCATCCCATGAAGGAAGTTTATTTGCGTAAGCCACTGAAACATGTTCCCAACCCATGCACCACGAACCAATTATGGAAAGTGGTTTTGCTTTTAAACCGTTTAAATATATCCAACCGCAAAAACTATCTATGCCAACCTTTTCTATCTGCAATTTACTTATTTTCTTTATTTCTTCAAGTGTTTTCATTTTTCCGCTCCTTCAACGCTTTTTCGGCTTCAGCTCGGTTAAAAAATATCATTTTGCCTATATCGTCATTGTCATAATAACAATCGTTAGTCCAAATTCTGCCCTCAGTGGACACTTCAACGACTTTTTCTTGTTTGATATATGCTCCGCCAAATTCTTTCGATTCATCGATTATGACGTACAGCGCATCTCCAACCTTGCAAGGTAATTCCGCAATCAGGGATTTGTCTTTGAAATACGGACAATCATCTGCGCTACTGTCGCATTTAGAAGCAAGCGCAATTGATGTCAGGTCAATCCCCTGATGTGATAAATTAAATTCGCATAGCTCATAATGATAACAATTTTCACACTTTGGCATTTTTATTCCCCTTTCAATCCATATCATAATCACCAAGAGAAACGACTTTACCGTAATGAGGGCAATCAATTTCTCCCCAATCATCACCCCAATACTCAGGAGCGTCCAAATCGTCCCAGTCAATAGTTACATCGTAATCACAATGAGGACATTCAAATGTGATTGATACTGGTTTCTGGTTTATATAAAAATCAGTCTTTTCCATTTTCAATCCTCCACCACTTCTACGAACTCTATAGCTACTACCATATTTTTCATTTCTTGTTCGTTACCTTGCACTTCAAGCTGATCGCCGTTAGGCTTTGTCAAAACAGCTGTATATTCGTCATACTCCTCGTTATACGAAAGTTCACAGTCATTTTCAACGTAGCGATCTATATCGTCCTGATTGTCAAATTCAAAACAATCAGCATTGAGTAAATCTGCCCCCTTACAGTTGCCTCCTACCCGTCGGGAAATGTGTCCAACATAATCCCACTGCATAAGCGTTATTCTAACTGTGTGCGTTGCATCATAAATATTCGGATCATATTTTTTAATCATTTTTCTTTTCCTCCTAAATTTTCAAAGGCAATTGTAAATCTTCATCAAGGCATTTCCACCTAAATCGTCTATCACCCGGCTGTATGTAACCTTTATCCTCGAATTCAAAACGCTTGTCATAGTCATGAACTGTACGAAAATCCGGCTTAAAAGTTACAGGAGAATCATTATCCCACTTCATAAGCAGTTTCCAGTAGTCAGGATAGCTTTTTCTAAGTAATCTCAGTTGGTCAACGCCTTGGTTGTGGCAGAACCAACAACCACCACGACTTGCCGAAGTATATATTGGCGAAAGCAAATTATTTTCACTGCACCAGTCATAACACATCTTTTCAGTCCACCTTGCCATAACAAGCGGTGAAATTTTAGTATCAGATAAAACCTTGAAACGTTTTGGTTCATCGTAGGCAATGCCAATATATGAAACTGCATTTTTATCAATTTTATTCAATGCGGTAACTTTCAGTTTGCTATTGCACCATGCCCCTGTAGTCAAAGGGAAACCATTTATATGTTCAGAATATACACTTTTTTTAGACTTAACAACACGATAAAAAAATCTCCTCATAAGTTACACCTGCATCAACGTGTTCAACGGTTATTCCGTAACGTTCCTTGATGATTTTATCCGCTTTAGCTTTAAACTCCATCATAGGCGGCAAATCAGCAGGAATAGTATCAGTTGCCCATATTTCAGCATGAATTATACGATCAAGCGGCAAACCCAACTCCTTTATTGCACCCAGACAAGCAAGGCTGTCTTTGCCATAGCTTAATGATAAAATGTGTTCCATTTTACCCCTCCATCTTTGCTCCGCAGTTAGGGCAGTAAGGCGATATGTCACAGGGCAATACTTCTTTACCGCATTCGGAGCAGTGCGGAATATCGAATTCACCATATACCCACTCGCCAATTTTTGTGTTGTCCTCTATGAGTTTAGTGTTTTTAAGCTTCTGATTATGTTCAAAAGCTCTGCGCTCGTTCTTGTTCAACCATTTTATCCACGCACCACAATCACTGCAATACAACCCTGTTTGATTACCTTTTAGCTCAGTATACAATGAAACGCTTCCGCACTTTTTACAAAATTTCTGATTCATCATTAACCTCCAAATCCATCTTTGCACCACATTCAGGGCAGTATTTTATTTCGTATTCATGGTGCGTAATGTCTCCGCTATCTTCATAATCTTCGACACGCACATAATCTTTAAGATGTATCTTGCATTCTGAGCAAACAAATTCGTCAACTGGATGTTGTATTGTTATGTTGCAACCATGCCTTACAGGCTCTGCTGTGGGCATATCATCAATTACCATCTCCATGAAATGCACTGGTAAGTAAGCATCTTGCATATCCATGACGGATTCCATTTTGCAGAGAATTGCATCTGCATCAATCAGTCTCATTTTTACACCGCCTCCCTTATAACTTCTGTTTCCGTACCACCAGTGGCTATAATGCCTCTCCTGTGCATCCACTCCGCATACTCCTCAACAAGGCGGTCTATCCTTGCACGTCTGACTGTTTCTTGGATTGAATCCAAAGCCAGTGCAATATCCTCGTTAAGTGGAATATCGTTGTTACTAAGCACCCTTACTTCGGCTGACAGCCACATTACTTTCGTTTCCTTGTAGCCATCATGAGGATTTATCACCGTTGGAGGAAGCGTTCCACACCGTTCTATTTTATTGAGATTCATTTCCACATACCCTTTCTCTTGCTTCCTCGTACAAACCTGTATATGCGTGTGGGTTAAAATTAAAGCCATAAGACCTGAAAAAGTCATCATTGCTCATATTAAACCAACGTACTGCCCACATCATCAAGCTTTCTCCATTAAGATATTGAGAATCATATTGACTCGATTTCATTTTGAATTCAACTCCTTATCCAAATCGATTTTATACTTGTCTTTCAGAAATTTCAGACAGTCCAAAGGATCATATTTTCTACCCAGAAATCCATTATTCATAATCTCAAATTCTGAATTTACACTGTCCAGAAATCTTTGCAGCCTTTTAACACCGAATCCGTATTCACGGTTCAGAACGCACATACATACCGCTGTAAACTGTGGAATCACATCTTTCATGATATTTTCATAAACCGTGTCCTTGATTTTCTGATACTCCGTTTGAACCTGTCTGCGAACTTCTGATTCGCTCATAGTTACAATTCTTGATTTCATTCCATTCGTCTCCTAAATAAATTTTGAAAGGTTTCCGCTGGACTGTTTCCAAAAATATTATCTATCAACAAATATTTAACATTTATTCAACGTTGAAACTGTTGATTTAGGTGTTGAAAACTGACCGGTTGAGGGAGCGAGGGAGTGAAGAGGCACAGTTTTCCCGGCTGAATGGGAAAATAAAAAGCTGTACCTTTGACACATTTTCGCCGTATATCGGTCGCTCGGTCGTTTCATCGGCATCCTGACAGCACGGTTTTTCAGCCGTTACAGCAGTCGGTTTTTCATTTACTCCACTAACGCATTCCATCCCACGTTCTTTTCTTCCGCTGTATTTTCCTTCCGGTGGAACATCCAACCTATGCTCTGTTTTTATTGAGGATTTTTAGCATCTAAGATTCCTCTCCTGCTTGTCCGGAACGTCAGGACTACGCCCCGAAGAGCCGAGTATTTTATTGCATCGGCTACTCTCACCCTATGTTTTTTATGGAAACTTCTTGCTCTTAAAAACCAGTATGTAATTTTTTTGCCTTTCGGCATGGTGCGGATAACCGGAGTCGAACCGGTACGCCTTACGGCAATAGAACCTAAATCTATCGTGTCTGCCTATTTCACCATATCCACATTTATGCCCTATTTGCATAATAGGGCAGGTGTACCGGCAACCCCCACGGTACTTGTACCATCCGTTAGTGCAGTTGAACTTTTGGTACTTTTCAGCTCTGCCATCTGCTGCACCGCAGACCGCTGGGGAATCTCTTTATACCATGGGAAAGCTCTGCGCCAAATTGCAGCAAGAGGGAATCGAACCCTAACTTCTGATCCACGGCTTTCAGGCAGATATACCTACCAAGTTTTACGTCATTGACAAGACGGCTGGCAAGCAGATGGTTTTACATCTCTTACTCAGGAGATGGGGGATTTAAAGGTGCATTTTAATCGCCTCTTTCTATTCAAAGTTACCAATTTTGTAAACTGTCGTTTGCTTCTATAGGTGTGATTTCAAATCGCACCTTTCCAAAGTCCGACTGCAAAACAGATAAGTACCTTTACCTGTATAAGTTTCATGTCACCCGACACAAGGTCGGAGTGGGGATCGAACCCACACGCCTATTGCCTTAAGCTCACGACCTTATCTGTGCAGTCCGCACAGGTTGCTGTTCTCGCACAACCGTCCAGAAGCGCACTTCCCATAACTTTTGAAAGGGTCTTCGAGAAAGTGTAACTTAGACCTCTTGGTGGGCTATACAGGAATTGAACCTGTTTATAATCCATTTAGCCCATATCTGCCGATGTTTTCGTACATCGGCTAAACCGCACCACTTATATTTACGGTTCTTTCGCATATAATTGGTCGTGTTCTTTGCATACCTTTTCATAATCCTCTGGATTTTCTTCGTAATACCTCTTGACCATATTTGCCAAAACTTTACCTATCAACATCGAATCAACCTTGCTGCAAGTATGCTCACGCACCTCGACTTCTTTTATCCTTGATTTCATAGTTTCCCTCCTATTTCTTTTCCTGTTGTCTGCTCTTGTACATGAATATAAATAGATTTGCAAGTGCCTTAAAAGCTTCTTTTTCGCCCGGTGCAAGGGCTCTGTACGCTGAGAGCGCCTGTTGACTTTCTTTTTGAATATCTGTCATATAGATTCCTCCTTAATATCTTGTTGTCATATTTAGATTGGTTTACCTTGATATGAGTACATTATACAAC
>CAMWXM010000092.1 GCA_947178195.1 uncultured Ruminococcus sp. | reverse complement strand
CATCAAAGATGATTCGTTACAAGGAGGTAATTTATAATGAATCAAACCCAAAAAATTTGCCGGACAATTATTCTGCTTCTGGCTTTGCTTGTAATGTGGGTAATTCCGACGGGAATATCTCTTCCAGCAGAAGCGGCGTCTGTGGATTATCCGGCTCAACTTATGAACATAGCGGTCAAGGATAATTCAAAGGTTCTTACAGAAAATGGAACTGCTGACGGTTCTGCCCTTTCTGTAAAGGCGCTTGGGAACAATCTTGCTCCCTCATGGCGTTTTGACCGTGTGGGCTCAGACTCAAACGGCACTTTCTTTAAGATATGCAATGCCGAATCCGGACGCCTTTTGACTCCTCAGGGCTATAAAACTACCAGCGGAACAGCGGCTATTGTATACGGCAGTGAATCAGCTCAGTCACAGCACTGGTATGTTGTTCCGGTAAAAACCGACCGTCTTGGAAATAACCTTTATTACAAAATCGTTAATTATTCAAATAAATCCCTTGCTCTGACCTACAGCAATTCAGGCGTTACCCTTACAAATTATACCGGTGCAGACAGTCAGTTATGGCTGCTCAACTCCGACGGTTTGCAAGGATTTGCCGGATACTGTTCAAATGATAACACTGGCAGTATCAAGGCAGGAAATATAGGCGGTCTGTTCGGCGAAACGGTAGAAGTTTCAACATTTGACGAACTGAAAAAATATGCTACCTCTGATACCCCCTATACTATTGTCGTTAAAAAGAACATTTCAGTAACAGAACTGAATATGAACGGCGAAAGATATATGTGTTCTGCCGGCAGAATTTATGTTCACAGCAATAAAACCATTATAGGAAGCTACGGCGCAAATACATTATTTAATGTGCAGTTCTGTACATCTTCAAATAGCGGCACAGGAAACAATATTATAATCAAAAACTTTGAAATGCAGCATGATGCAGAATCAAATAATAACGACTCTATTGTCTGCTATTTCGGTTCGGGCGAGAATATCTGGGTCGACCATGTAACATTTACAGGACATAATAATTACGGCTATGCTCCGAAAACCGGAAAGGTCGATGAGGATAAATTCCTTGCATGCTGCTATGACGCAGATTATTGCAGCGTTTCAGATTGTTCTTTCGGCGCTCACAAATACGGACTGATTCTCGGTTATCCAGCTGATGATGCCTCCGTCAAAGATAAGTACGACGGTTATCCTCGTATGTCGCTTATTTCCAATAAATTCAACGATTGTAATACCAGAGGCCCTGGACTTATGAGATGGGGTTACTACCATTCATTGAATAACTATGTAAACAAGTTCAGTATGGCATATACAGTTATTTCAAACTGTGACATTTACGCTGAAAACTGTGTTTATGAAAATGGCGGAAATGTTATATGTGACTGGAATGAAAGCACATATGTCGGACGTTATTCAGAATCAGGCTCTACATTTTCTGGTTGTAACAGAACCCAGCAGGGCGGAGATTCAAATAGTACGGCAAAAGCTTGCTCATGGCGTCCTACAACCAATTACAGCTATGTAAAGCTTACTGCGGCTCAGGCAAAGACATATTGCACAAGCTACAGCGGTCGTCAGACCTCTAAGAATAATATAATGTATCTGCGTTTTGCAAAAAAAGGCGTCCCCAGCGCAGGCTATACGGAATTACCTAACACTCCTGTTGCCGCTTCATTTAAAGACGGCTCATGCTACCGCATAAAAAATGTCAATTCAGGACTTTACATGCAGGTAGAAGGCGCATCAGCCAAAAATAACGCAAATGTCCAGCAATGGGGCAGCGATGGAACTTCCATACACGACATATGGAAGCTGTTCAGCGCAGGAGAAGGATATTATTACCTCGTTTCATGCGTAGGGGACGGCGGCACATATGTATTAGATGTTGCTGGCAAAAAGACTGCCAACGGTACAAATATTGACATTTACCAATACAACGGCGGCACTAACCAACAGTTTATGCTCACTCAGAACAGCGACGGCAGCTATAAGATACGCACAAGAATTACCGACGAAAAATCAGCAATCGAAGTGGCTGATGCCTCAACGACCTCCGGCGCAAATGTTCAGCAGTATGAAGTAAACGGTGCAAATTGTCAGGACTGGATTTTAGAATCCGTTACCGACCCGGGCTGCAGCATGGATACAAGCCTTGTATACACCTTTGAAAACGCTGGTTCAGGTCTTGTAATGGATATAAAAGACGGACTTATGAGCGACAGCACCAACGTTCAGCAATGGAGTTCAAACAACCTTGACTGCCAGAAATGGACATTAAAATCATTCGGCTCAGGTAACTACTATTACATTCGCTCGCTTCAGGACAGTAACTATGTTCTTAAAGCAGAAGGAAGCGCAAACGGCAGCAACATTGACATTGTAACATATTCCAGCAAAGACAGCGCAATGTTATTCAGATTTACCAAAAATCCTGACGGCACATTCAGCATTGTTACTCACGCTTCAAAAGACGCCTGTCTTGTTGAAGTAGCAAACGCATCAAAGGACAACGGGGCAAACGTTCAGCAATGGCAGCCAACATACAACGATTGCCAGAAATGGAATCTCAAAACCGAAGTTACCACTGCTGCAACAACAGTAACTACCACAACAACTACAAAAGCTACTACGACTACCACCAAAGCCACCACGACCACCACAAAAGCTACTACAACAACTCCTAAAGTCACCACTATCGCCACTGAAATTACCGGAATAACAACCACAGTAACAACTACCGAATCAAATCCGTTACCCGTCCCCGGAGACGTCAACGATGACGGAGAACTTAGCATAAGCGATATAGTTCTGCTTCAGAAATGGCTCTTGAAAGTGCCTGATACACACCTCCCGAACTGGCAGGCAGCCGACCTTAACGGTGATAAACGCCTTAACGTGTTCGACTGGTGCTTGATGAAAAAGCTGATGTTGAATAATAAATAAACAAATAACAAAAGTCCCTTTTTCAGGGACTTTTGTTATTTGTTATTAAGTATTGCCGCACCAATGTTAAGATAAGAAGCAAATACCACCCATAAAAGATATGGTATATTAATATAAGCCGCCAGCGGTCGAATCCTGTGGAACATAATAATCATTAAAATTATCAAGCCCAACAATACTAATATGACCACCGCCGAAAGCACCAGTGCATGAAACCTGAAAAACACAATGCTCCACAAAAAATTGACAAAAAGCTGAGCTATATAAAGCGTAAGAGCCGTTCTCTTTCCTGCCGAACCTGAGTTATAGACAAGAAATGCCGACAACCCCATCAATGCGTAAAGCACGCTCCACACCACCGAAAATACCCACCCCGGTGGTGACAAGGGCGGTTTTGCCAGTTCGCTGTAAAACGAAAAGTTATTTCCCGTCAAAAGTGCAGAAAGTGCGCCCACCAATTCTGCCGATACAATAAAAATCAGCATTTCCGTTATTTTTGCTTTTTTCATGACATGCCTCGTTTCTTTTTTTGTTTGACAATACATAATATGCCAAATTTTTAATTTTATGCACATCACAAAAAATCGCTCCAGAAGAAAACCTCATGGAGCGATTTTTATTAAATTAATATGTTCTTGTTGCAAGATAAATCGCAATAGCTGCGGCGTCTCTGATATTGCATTGACCGTCTTCGTTATAATCGGCGCATTCGGGTATATCTTCATACTGACCCTTTGCGCACATGATTGCGATAAATGCCGCATCACGTATATTAAACTTTCCATCGCCGTTAGCATCACCCTTCACAACCTCGGAAGCATCGCCGCAGATAGTGCAAACGCCGTTTTCATAGTTGTGTTCACAGGTTGCCGTATAGCTTGCGGAAACTTTGCCGGAATAATCTCCCGTACCTGAAATAACAATTTCAAAATCTCCCGGAACAGATGTACTGTAATCCTTTTCAACGTCATAGTCGATACCCTCGATGAGAGTTACGCCATTAAGTGTTACTGTAGGCTGTGCAAACTGCTCTTCGCCGTTGCAGATAATGTCAGGAACAGTTACTTCTGCGCCCGAAATGTCCATTGTAGCCGCAGTGGTCAAAAGCGTTACTGCATCGGCATACTCCTCCTTAGGCTCATAGGAAATATTCAGATTACCATTTTTGTCCGAAACATATTGATTTATGTAAAGAATATTTTCGGCAGACAAAGGAGTTTCTGTGTTCTGAGTTTTCAGTGAATAGAAATTATATACCGTGTTAGGATTTAAGCCTGTGTAAGCTTTTGTTCCATCGTTTTCTTCGGCAGATTCATCAGATAAAAGGCTGTTTCTTCTGAAGTTGAGAAGTGAACCGAGTGAAAGCGGAGAATTATTTATTTTTTCAGGAGTCCGATGATCTGCGCCCAAAAGAGAGCTATAGTCGTTATATCCCCAGATATATAATCCTTTATCTTTGGTAATTGCCTCGGAAGTGCTGCAAAGTGTACTATGAGTCAATGAATCTGACCTTCTTGTAGAGTATTTACTCATATCAACATAAGCTACATTACTCATTATTTTTTTAGGCGTCAGGCAATCATATTGCGATTCATATCCAAGCTGACCATAGTACTTTGACGAGCCTCCCCATGTGTAAAGATCACCGTTTTCGGTAATTGCTGCGTCTGTCCCAATTCCAAGACTTACAGAAACAACATTGTCCATTATTTTTATTGGAGTTGTACTTCTATCAGCTGTTCCATTTCCAAGCTTACCATAACCCCATGTGTATAAACTTCCGTCTTTTGTAATAGCGGCAGTAGTATCCCCTGATAAATCAATAGAAGAAACATCGTCCATTACTTTTATTGGCGTTAAACTATCTGTTGTCGTTCCATTTCCAAGAATACCACCACCATTATATCCCCATGTGTAAAGACTGCCGTCTTTAGTAATCGCTGCGCTATGCTCGCCGCCTAAAGCAACAGATTTAACATTATCCATTATTTTTATTGGATTTGCACTGTTATCAGTTGTTCCGTCGCCAAGCTGACCTCTATTATTTGCGCCCCATGTGTACAAGCTGCCATCCTTTGTTACTGCTGCGCTGTGAAATGCTCCAAGACTAACGTCAACAACATTATCCATTATTTTTATCGGATTAGGGTAACGAGCTTTTATATCATTTGTTCCATCTTCATTCTGTACACGATAATGATCTTCCGCTTCGCCATTTCCAAGCTGCCCACTGCTGTTAAGTCCCCACATATACAGGCTTCCATCCTTAGTAACAGCTGCGCTGTGCGAAGAACCTAAACTAATAAAATCCACATTATCCATAATTTTCACCGGGGTCGAACTGGTAATATGAGTCACAAATATACCAGTGAATATTTTAGCGCTGTGAACGCCTCCTTCACCGTTTCCTAAATTACCATCACTATTTTTGCCCCATGCATAAAGCTTTCCATCCTCAGTTACCACTGCGATATAAGAGTTTCCGCTTTTAACTTGCTTTGGATTTTTTAAAGCGTTTGTGCCGCTGCCAAAAATACCTGAACTTCCCTTTTTTGAGAGTGTAACTGTAACATCGGGATTTGTTTTATCAACAGTAACCTTTTCAGAAAAATCAGAATAGCCCTCAGCCTTAACGAAGACAGTATAATTTCCTTCGTAAAGATTCATTATAGCTTTTCCCTCAGCGTCTGAAACTGCTGTTTCATCATTAAAATCGTTTGAAATCTCTGCGCCCTCTACTGGATTTCCGTCCTTGTCAGCAACGGAAAATGAAATATCTATGGGATCAACAGGAAGAGTTTTATCTAAAATTATGGTCAGACTTACGCTTTCATTTTCAACGGTTAGATTTTTATAACCGCACAAATTACCTTTTTTTGCCATAAGGGAATAGAAGCAGTCACCTGTCAGGAAACAGCTTGCATTGCCGTTTTCGTCTGTTTCAGCATAGTAGCTAAGATGCATGGGTCTGCAAATTATCGCTCCGCTTACAGGTTTTGAATTTTCGTCTTTAACGGTTATGTTCACAAGATAATCGCCGTATGGACATTCGCCCAGACCAAATTCATGTTTATCCTCAGAATAATAAAAATCTCCGATTTTAAATTTTAAGTTTTCCGGTTCTATGCCGAATTCAAGCTTATCTAATTTTAAAAATTTAATTTTTGCGTCCAGGTTGATTACTGCTGAAAAATCGCCGTCAATGCAGCTGACACATGAATGCCGTTTAGTAGCCGTTTCCTGCGGCTCAGTAATTGCGGCAGCCGTTATTTCAACGCCCAATTCTGCTGTAATAGAGGCCTCTGCAACATATTTGCCAACCAAATCAAGCTCTGGCTTCAAAGCAAGACCTACAAAGAATGTACCTTCCATATTTATTACCGGTTTAAATTCCGGAGATTCACATAATGAACGGTTGCCTGTTTCCGAGTCAAATTCAAATCCGAATCTGCCTGTCAGCGATCCGCCTATTTCTATTTTTGCGCTTACTCTTGCAACAAGAGACGGTGTGAATTTGACTGTTACTCCAACAACGGGCGTATAAGCAACAGTTCCAAGCGGAATACTGCCCTCCGCCTGACCTTCAATTGCAAGCAAAATCGAAACGTCATAGTCGGCGGTTAATGAGCAATGCTGATAGCTTGTTGATATGTATAATCTAAAATGAACAGTTACCGAAAGATTTGCGTTTCCCGATACTTTTGCATAAGTCCCTTTGTCTTCATCGCCCAGAACGCTTTCGCCAAATTCAAATGGAAGCGAGAGTACCACGCCGTTATCGCTGTTATCTATATCTATAAATTCGCCGTCGAGAATAAGAGCTTTAGGGCTGTCAGTTTCAGTAAGCTTTTCTACTCCCTTGCATGTAACGCCCTCCGGAAGGTTTGACGTATCTACTGTTGCGTCGCTCATATCGCTTTCCGTTTCAATTTTTACATACTCAAACACATTTTCCAAAGAGGTATCTTCACCTGTTATAGTCACAGTCGCACCGCTAACTTCAATTTTGCCTACCTTTACTATAAGTATTTCCTTGTTTTCGTATTCGTATGCGAAAATATCTCCGGCTTTTAAAGACGTCATAGTTTCATCGGCATTTTCAAAAATATATTGCTGATTAGCATCGTCGGCCTTTGTTACTTTATTTGAAACGCCGTCGGTTGTAATTATTTTGGTATCCTCTCCGAAAACCGCAAAATTGGTTGAATTATTATCGTCCAGATTTAAAACCTTTTCCTCATCAAAATCCTCTACGGTTTTTGCAAAAAATTCCTGCATTTCCTGTGTGTAATTCGGACACTCGTAAACTGTTGAAATCGGCTTCAGGGTCGACATATCGACGAGAAATGCCTTAAAGTAGAAATACTGCGGCATTGTTTCAATGTCAATGGTCACTGTTTTTTCCTTTTCGCCCTTTTCAACCATTTCGCTGCCGGAAGCGAGAAGCTGTGTTCCTGATTCATCGTAAACTGCGGCGATAAGGGTGCATTCCCTGAGTGTCTCAAAGGTGATTACCGCTTGATTGCCCGTAACCTCCGCAGAGAAAATGTTGCAACCATTATTTGCCTGCTGTTCAGCATTTTTTGCTGTAATCTTGTCGGTCAGCAAATCGCCGAATGAGTTAGTACTCTCCACCTGCATACCGCTTTCCAATGTCGATTGCCCTTCCGACAAAGCCGTTTCTTCCGCTCCTGCTGGAAGCGCGCTTAAAAATAAAGTTCCAGACATAACAAATGCGGTGATTAGTGAAATAATTTTTTTCATTATAAAAAATCCTCCTTCTTTATTTTTTAAAAAAATAATCCATAAACATTATACCATATATTTCAATAATAGTCTATAGTTTTCGTAAAAAGCGCAATTTTTTAGTAAATTTGCATATATTGCTTTATAACGAATTGGTAAAACTAATTATAAAAAAAGCATAGATCAACCTCAGTCAACCTATGCGTACATTTAAATTTCCTTAGCTATTTCTCTTATATATTCCTTGAATTCCTCGCCGATCTCAGGGTGAGTAAGTCCCACTTCAACGGACGCTTTAAGAATGCCCAATTTATTTCCCATGTCATAGCGTGTACCTGTAAAGTCGATTCCTGCGAAACCATCACGTTTTGCCAGAACTCTCATAGCGTCTGTAAGCTGAAGCTCATTGCCTGCGCCATAGGGAATTTCTTCCAGAATACCAAATATTTCAGGAGGCAGAACACAGCGTCCCAAAATAGAATAAAGTGAAAATTCCTGTCCCGGCTTCGGTTTTTCGATCATATCTGTTACCTTGAAAATGTTATCCTTTATGGGTTCTATCTTCATAGAGCTGTACTTCTGAATCTCCTCCGCCAAGACTGACTTTATGCCTACAGCACCACAAAGGCCTGTATGTTCGTATGCCCTGATAAGCTGTCCTATACAAGGGTCTTCACCGATAATAACATCATCGCCGTACATTACCGCAAAAGGCTCGTCCCCCACAAATTTTTTAGCCTGAAGCACAGCATGTCCAAGACCCTTTTGCTCCATCTGCCTTATATAGGTAATGTTCGCAAGTTTTGTAACATCAACTATCTGGTCGAGCATTTCTTGTTTGCCGCCTTCCGCGAGCTTGGCTTCAAGTTCGGGAGCACGGTCAAAATGGTCCTCAATTTCAAATTTACCTCTGCTCGTAATAATAAGAATATCTTCAATGCCGCTTTTTGCCGCTTCTTCAACAATGTATTGAATCGCAGGTTTATCTACTATAGGAAACATTTCCTTTGGAATAGCTTTTGTTGCCGGCAATACTCTTGTCCCAAGACCCGCTGCCGGAATTATAGCCTTTGTTATTTTCATTACAGACCTCCAAAATTTAAATATTTATTAAAATCCATGTTACTGCCCCTATCGCAGCCATCTGAATTGCTAATGCAACAAGAATAAAGAAAAAGCTTGTTCCACCCGATTTTTGTATTTTTGCTTTTGTCTGTTCCTTATCTGTTGTATTGTTTTTTATAGTCTTGATTTTTTTCAGCATATGCCTGTAGTAAAGCCAGTTTGCAAAAAGGCATGTAATTACCCTGATGCCCATCATAGCATAATTGGTCAACTGAACTATCATTTCAAAAGCACGGCTCTGAACATCAATAGAGTTTGTTATAATATTTGACTCTTCAAGATATGCAAGCGTATAAATGCACGAGGGAACATAAAGAATAGACATAAGCAGAATTGTCGCAATAGACGCAAGCCACATTTTTCTGTTGGCGAAATAAAATTGCGGAAGAAATATACATATTATATTAAGAGAAATCTTTTTACCTGTTTCTTTCATTCTCTTAAAATTAATAAGATAATAGGGGGTATTGCTGCCTATAAAATCCACCGCATCCGAAAAATTCACATCCTCGTTTATCGCCTCTTCAGGATCAATGCCGCAGTATTTATCATCGGGGTCAAAATTGAAACCAGCAAAATTATTATTATATTTATTTCCGCTCGGATTTGCATTATTCATATTTTGCTTTTCATTTCCAAAATTCAGGTTATCAACAAGCGGCTCACCGCAATTTTCACAAATTATAGCATGCTCTTTATTATATAAATTACAGTGGCTGCATTTTTTTCCGGCTTTATTATTTTGCTCATCCTGATTTTGCGACCAGCTTTTATTTTCCTCATGAAGCTTTGTATTTACGCATTTATTTTCTTTAAGATAGCACTCCCTGTGATAAGGCGTACCGCATTCAGGACACACAACAATATCATCGTTGTCGTTAAATGTTTCATTACAAATAATACATTCCGACCCGGTAAATCTTGACATTTAAATTTCCTCCATTCATGGACATCATATGCTGTCATGTTCTATATCGACCATATTAACTATTATTATACCATATTTTTTTGAAAATTCAAAGCTTTTTACAAAAATAAATAAAATTTTTTTTAAATTTTCAAAATTTTTTTAATAAGCAGTGAGCTTTGCATGCACTTTAGTCTTTATTTATGTATTTTTTGTTGTACAATAGTAGCGGTGATTTTTGATGTTTTATAATTTTATACAATTTATCCCGAGTTCTAAAAATTTATAAAAAAAATAATTGCAGTTGCCACAATTTTGTAG
>CAMWXM010000091.1 GCA_947178195.1 uncultured Ruminococcus sp. | reverse complement strand
ATCATATATCTGGTATCCATGACGCCGATAACAACAGGGATTCCCCGAATAGTCGCTTCACCGGTCACAACAGCGTCCTTAAGACCTGTCTTTTCTCTGAGGGACTTCTGCTTTTCGTCATAATCGGGACAATCAATAGGATTTTTGCTTATCATATCCGGATCCAGTTCTTTAAAGCTGTTTTTATCAACTGTCAAAGCGATTCTTTCCGGAGCAGAAAGTCTTCCATGATAGCCGCAGCTGGGGCATACCATATTTACCGATCTGTAGTCGTCTTTAAAAACTATATTTCTGCATCTGGGACATTTAAAGAGCAGGTCATCGGGAATATTATTTGAGGAAGATGATTTTGATTCGTTTTTATCATTTCCATTAAATCGGGTAGTAACAACTTTAAAAAGATCTTCAAGCATTTTTACACCGCCTTTCTATAGGGTTAAAATTCAAATGTTTCAAGAAATCTGTTGCTGTATTCGCCGTTTTTAAAAGCATCGCATTTTACTAACGCAAGCTGAAAATCTATATTTGTATCAACGCCTTCAACAATAAACTCGGAAAGCGCCCATTTCATCTTCATAATAGCTTCATCTCTTGTTGGAGCATAAACTATAAGCTTTGATATCATAGAGTCGTAGTAGGGAGATATAGTACAACCCTGATAAGCGGCGCTGTCTATGCGTATTCCCGGTCCGCCGGGAGTATTAAGCGCCAATATCTTACCCGGAGAGGGTCTGAAATCCAGCTTTGGATTTTCAGCGTTTATACGACATTCGATAGCGTGGCCTTTAATACAGACGTCATCCTGTGTATAATCAAGAGGTTCACCGGCTGCAATTTTTATCTGTGCCTTAACAAGATCTATACCTGTTACAAATTCCGTCACAGGGTGTTCCACCTGAATACGGGTATTCATTTCCATAAAGTAAAAATCTTTTCCGTTTTCAACGAGAAATTCTATCGTTCCTGCGTTATAGTAACCGCATGCCTTAGCCGCTTTTACGGCAGCTTCGCCCATTTTTTCACGAAGCTCCGGCGTCATAATTGGACTGGGACTTTCTTCTAAAACCTTCTGATTACGTCTCTGCATGCTACAGTCACGTTCTCCCAGATGGATAACATTGCCCTGTTTATCGGCAAGTATCTGTATTTCTACATGGCGTGGATTTTTAACGAAGCGCTCCATATAAACCGCATCGTCCCCAAAGAAATTTTTTGCTTCCTGTCTGGCAACTTCTATCTGGGAATCCAGTTGCTCCTTATTTTCAACAAGTCTGATACCTCTTCCGCCGCCGCCTGCGGAAGCCTTGACAAGCAGTGGAAAGCCTATTTCTTCAGCAGCCTTTCTTGCTTCATCCAGTGAGCGCACCGCTCCTTCTGAGCCTGGAATTACAGGAACTCCGGCTTTTTTCATAGTTTCCTTAGCCGTAGCCTTATCCCCAAGCATTTCGATAGATTCAGGAGACGGTCCGATAAATTCTATACCGCATTTTCTGCACATATCGGCAAAATGCGCATTTTCCGAAAGGAACCCGAAGCCCGGGTGAACTGCGTCACAGCCGGTCAGTTCACAAGCAGAAATAATAGCTTTCATATTAAGATAGCTGTCCTTTGTATCAGCAGGACCTATACATATCGCTTCATCTGCTATCTGTGCATGAAGTGCGGTTTTATCAGCAGTGGAATACACAGCTACACAGCGTATACCAAGCTCTCTGCATGCTCTTATTATTCGTACTGCAATTTCTCCTCGATTGGCGATCAATACCTTTTTAAACATATTTTATGCTCTCTTTCAGATGAGAATCTGTACACATGGATTTACGTGATACAAGAGTGTTTTACGTCATAACCCGGCATAACTTGCCTAAGTAAGCATGTGATGATCCATGCATACAGATTCTAAAAGTCATGTTTCCTAAACGCCGCTGCCAGTCCTATCTTTTTTAATAGGGGACAAAGAAAAACGGCGGATTATATATTTTATTAATTGAATGTAATTACTTGAAAACCTTGATACAGGTCAGACAAATGAGTCAACTGCCGATTTTCTCAGATTTTTCTTAAGAAAAATCAGGCAGCGGCGTCCGGGGTGCGCAAGCGAAAGGCTACTTGATAGCGAATGTGATCTCAGCAGTAACCGCTTTCTGACCATCAACGGTTGCGATACCCTTTCCAACGCCGATAGGACCTTTTACCTTAATGATTTCAACTTCAAGCTCCAGCGTATCGCCTGGAACTACCTGACGTTTGAATTTTGCCTTATCTATACCGGCAAAAAATCCCAGCCTGCCCTTGTTTTCAGGTAAAGCCAGCATAGCCACGCAGCCTGCCTGAGCAAGCATTTCTATCATAAGTACGCCGGGAGTTACCGGATGCTCTGGAAAATGTCCCTTAAACCAGAAATCCTCGGCTTTTATATATTTTTTTGCTTTTACCCTTTTGCCCGGTTCTATCTCATTTACCTCATCAATGAGCAAAAATGGATCACGATGAGGGATTATTTCCATTATCTGTTCTTTATTGTATACTATTTCAGCCATTTTTGCAAGCCTCCTGATAAACTTTTTTATTCTATTATCATTATAGTCTGGTCAAATTCTACAGGAGCGCCATTTTCTACAAGAATTTCCTTTACAATTCCGTCAAATTCGCTCTGTACTTCGTTCATAAGCTTCATAGACTCGATTATCATAATAACATCGCCTTTTTTCACTTCCTGACCAACAGTCACAAATGGGTCTTTATCCGGTCCGGGTGCAGAATAATAAGTTCCAACAATAGGAGCTTTTACGGCGTTGCCTGAAATCGATACTGCTGGGACAGTTTCGGCGGCGGTCTCAGGAGCGGCAGCAGAAGCTGCCTGTGAAACCATATTCATAACTGGCGGCATTACAGCAGCAGGCGCAGGGCTGGTTTCTCTTTCAATAACAAGCTCGCAGTTTGCAGCTTTGATTTTAATTCTTGTAAGATTTCCTTTGTCAACTCTGTCAGCAAGCTGATTAAACTGCTCTAATGTAAGACCGCATACTCCGAATTTATCGCTTGATTTATCGCTCATAATAAAATTACTCCTTTAATCGGTGATTTTTTTCATACAAATAGTAGCGTTATGTCCGCCGAAGCCCAGTGAGTTTGAAAGGGCAGCATTTACAGGCGTTTCAATGTTGCTTTCCGTACAGTAATTCAAATCGCATTCCTCGTCGGGCGTCGTATAACCTATCGTTTTATGAATAAGATCGTTTTTTACGCTCAGAGCGGTAACGACAGCTTCAACGCCTCCGGCTGCTCCTAATAAATGACCTATCATAGATTTTGTTGAATTTATCTTGACATTGCCCGCAGCGTCTCCGAGAGCTTTTTTAATAGCTATCGTTTCATATTTGTCGTTAAGACCGGTGGAGGTGCCATGAGCGTTTATGTATGTTACACCTTCGGCTTTAAGTCCTGCCTCAGTATATGCGTTTCTCATTGCCGCAGCCGCTCCTTCACCCTCCGGGTCTGGAGAGGTAATGTGATAAGCGTCACAGGTAGCACCGTATCCTGCAAGCTCGGCATATATTTTTGCGCCTCTTGCTTTTGCATGCTCATATTCTTCAAGAACAAGCATTCCACAGCCTTCGCCTAAAACAAATCCGTTTCTGTTTTTGTCAAAGGGTATCGAAGCCTTTGCAGGATCGTCCGTCTTGCTAAGTGCTTTCATATTGTTAAATCCGGCAAGAGTAAATTCAAGTACTGTTGATTCAGTACCGCCGCATAAAGCTACATCAAGATAGCCGTCTTTAATTTTTCTGAAGGATTCGCCGATAGCGTGGGTACCTGAAGCACAGGCGGTAACAGTCGAGAAATTATCTCCTTTAAAGCCTGTTTTCATGGAGACCTGTCCTGCCGCCATATTGCCTATCATCATAGGCACATAAAAAGGCGAAACTCTGCCCGGACCTTTATTTAAAAACTTTTCATATTCGCTGAGCGTAAGGCCAATTCCGCCGATACCGCAGCCGATGATAACTCCAGCTCTGTAAGGGTCAATGTCCTTAAAATCGCTTCCGCTGTCTTTTAAAGCTTCATCTGACGCTACAACCGCAAATTGTGTAAAGCGTTCCATACGCTTTGCTTCTTTTTTATCAATAAAATCGGTAGGTTCAAAATCCTTTACCTGTCCGGCAACGCTTACGCCTACTGCCGCTGTATCAAACTGCTCGACCTTTGAAATACCGAGCTTATTTTCTTTTATTCCTTCCCAGAAATCGTGAACGTTATTTCCTAATGGATTGATTGTTCCCAGACCTGTTACAACTACTCTTTTGCTCATTATTTTTCCTTTCTTATATTTTTATGATTATTTTAATTTTATTACAATTACATTGAAAGTCCGCCGGAAATTTCAATGACCTGTCCGGTAACATAGCTTGCGTCCTCGGATACAAGGAATGAAACCACACCTGCAATTTCCTCTGGCAGACCGTAACGCTTCATAGCTATAAGCTGAAGCATTGCATTTTTCTGTTCTTCCGTCAGAGCGTCAGTCATAGGGGTTTTTATGAAGCCCGGCGCAACGGCGTTTACGTTGACATTTCTCGAACCAAGCTCTTTGGCTATAGTTTTTGTCATACCAATGATAGCAGCCTTAGAAGCCGAATAATTTACCTGTCCCGGATTACCGTAAAGACCTGCAACAGAAGCAAGATTTACGATTTTACCGCTTCTTTGCTTCATCATAATTTTTCCAGCAAGCTTCATCATGTTGAACACGCTTTTCTGGTTTACATTTATAACCATATCGTATTGTTCCTCAGACATTCTTGCCATAAGACCGTCCTTTGTAATACCAGCGTTATTTACAAGTACGTCAAAGCTGCCGAATTTTTCCTTTACTGCATTTACCATTTCCTCGCACTGAGCATAGTTTGAAACGTCTGCGCAAAAATATTCGCATTTAACGCCATATTCTTTGATTTTTTCTATAATTTCATTATTTTTAAAACAATCTTCATTAAGGTCGTTTAAAGCGATATCGAAACCGTCCTTTGCAAGACGAACTGCAATTGCAGCGCCGATACCTCTCGATGAACCTGTAATAAGTGCTGTTGCCATTTAAATTACCTCCTCGCCTACTTTTTTGAAAATTTTTATCTTTCGCTTCTACTCAACTCATAGAATTTTTTTAAGTCTTGAAAAGCAGCTATAAGCATAATGTAACAATAAAAGCAAAAAAACTTTTATGTCGTATTTAATTGACTGAAATAATTTTCTAAAGCCTCGTAAATCAGCTTTTATATATTATTTGTTAAGCAGCTTTTCAGCCTGTTCAAACATTTCATCAATAATTTCCTTACAAGGCTTTACGTCTTTTACCATACCTGCAATAAGTCCGCAAAGGAAAGAGCCTTCTTCAAGATTACCGTCCTGAACAGCCTTTCTCAGTGAACCTAATGTTATTTCCTCAAATTCATCAGGAGTAATACTGCCTTTCATTTCATCAGCAGCAAGTCTCTTGGCAAATTTTGTTTTAACGTTTCTGCAAGGATGACCGGTTGTTCTGCCTGTTACTACATTATCGGTATCCTTAGCATCAACAACAAGCTGTTTATAAGTCTCATGAATCTGACATTCGTTTGCAGCCAGAAAACGAGTTCCTACCTGAACGCCCTCAGCGCCCAGCATAAAGCTTGCCGCAATACCTCTGCCATCAGCGATACCTCCTGCGGCAATTACAGGTATTTCAACAGCATCCACTACCTGAGGAACAAGACACATTGTAGTATTTTCACCGATATGTCCGCCTGATTCCGTACCCTCGGCAACAACAGCGTCCGCTCCGGCTCTTTCCATTCTCTTTGCCAGAGCAACAGAAGGAATAACAGGAATAACCTTAATTCCGTCTTCCTTCCATGCCGCCATAAATTTACCCGGATTTCCTGCGCCTGTGGTAACAACAGGAACTTTTTCATCAATAACAAGCTGCGCCAGTTCTTCGGCATTAGGGCTCATAAGCATGATATTTACCCCGAATGGCTTATCGGTCAGCTCTTTTGTTTTTCTTATCTGGTCACGAAGATAGTCGATAGGGGCAGATCCACCTGCTATAAGACCTAATCCTCCTGCATTTGAAACAGCTGCGGCAAGAGTGCTTTCAGCAATCCATGCCATACCGCCTTGTATAATAGGATATTTAATACCAAGTAACTGAGTGATTTTTGTTGTCATTTTTTATGTTTCCTTTCTGTTAAAATTCAAAAATGATCGCACCAAAGGTAAGACCTGCGCCGAATCCCACAAGACCTACCTTATCGCCGCTTTTTATTCTTCCGTCCCTTACCGCTTCATCTAAGGCGATAGGGATAGACGCACTTGAAGTGTTTGCATGCTTATCAATATTTATTATGAATTTATCCATAGATATTCCTAAATTTTTAGCTGCAGTTTCAATAATTCTTGCGTTTGCCTGATGAGGAATTATAGCGTCAAGTTCATTTAAATCAAAATTGATTTTTTCCGCTGCTGTTGTCAATGCTCTCGGAAGAGCCTTTGTAGCAAATTTGTACACTTCTCTGCCATCCTGATAGAGATAGTGGGAATTTGATTCGGGAAATTCATCGTCTACCTTACCGTTTCCTGTCATAAAGGCGTTTGCAGGAGGTATGGAACGTGCGAACAGATATTTCGCTCCTGTGCCGTCAGCTCCCAAAAAGCTTGAATAGAGAGCATCGTCTCTGCGTTTCATAACAATAGCCGCCGCACCGTCTCCGAAAAGTACGCATGTGCTTCTGTCTGTATAATCAGTAATCTTTGTAAGATTTTCATTGGCTATAACAAGAGCATATTTTATGTTTTCATCAGACTGGAGGTATCGTTTTGCCATATCAATACCGTAAACACAGCCTGCACATGCACAGTTGATGTCGATAGTCATAGCGTTCACTGCGCCCAGCTTCCCCTGAATAACGCAGGACATTGACGGCGTATAATAATCCACGGAAACGCTGGAGTCAATAATAACCCCAATATCCTCCACGGAAATCCCTGCCGCTTCAATAGCTTGCTGTGCCGCTTTAAGTCCCATGTACCAAGTAGGCTCGCCGTCGGACACATATCTTTCGGACATTCCGGTACGGGTTTTTATCCATTCATCGCTGGTGTCGACAATTTTTGTAAAATCCTCGTTTACCACCTTTTTTCCCGGCAGATATCCGCCTGTGCCTAAAATTTTAATTCCCTGCAAAAAAATTCCTCCTGACAATTGTTTTTAAGTGAAATATATGTTATAATATAAATGCAAAAATAGTTTTTGAATATCATATCTATTATAGTATAATTTTCTTCTTTTTGCAATGCAATAAATGATATTTATTTGACATTTTTCCAAATCATTACATATTGCACAAAAAAATTCGTTTGATTTTGTGCAAACATACATTTTAAAAAGAAAGAGGTTTATTAATTATGACAGCATTTTTATTTTCCGGTCAAGGTTCGCAGTTCCCGGGAATGGGAAAAAACATTTTAGAAGCAAATCCCGAATTTGAATATATATACGAAAAGGCGTCCGATATATTGGGATTCGACCTGAAAAAGGTAACATTTGAGAGTACGGAAGAAGAACTTGCCCGTACCTGTAATTCTCAGCCGGCTATTATGGCAATGTCGCTGCTTTGCTTTGAAGCTGCAAAGAAAAACGGTATTGAATACGGCGCAGTGGCAGGTCATTCTTTAGGAGAATACGCAGCCATGGTCGCTTCGGAAATGCTTAGCCTTGAGGACGGTTTCAGGGTAATAAAGGCAAGAGCGACGGCAATGGACAAGGCTGGAAAGGAAACAGATGGCGCTATGTACGCCGTTATGAAAATATCTGCCGAAGAAATAGAAAAGGTATGCGCTCAAACGGAAGGCTATGTAGTGCCGGTAAATTATAATTCTCCGGTTCAGACGGTCATTGCCGGTGAAAAGGCTGCCTGTGAAAAGGCTGCGGCAGCATTTGCTGAAATGAAAGCAAGGGCAGTACCGCTTAAAGTTTCCGCTGCCTTCCACTCGAAGCTTATGGAAGGAGCTTCAAAGGAATTTTATGAAGCTATAAAGGACGTGAAGTTCAATCAGCCGAGCGTTGCTTTTTATTCAAACGTTACCGGCGAAGAATTAAAGGATTTTTCAGATATGCCGTCCCTTCTGGCAAAGCATATGGTTTCTCCGGTACTGTTTACTTCTGAGCTTGACGCTATGTCAAAAGCTGGTTTTGATAAATTTATAGAGTTAGGCCCTAATAAGGTCTTAACGGGACTTGTTAAGAAAACGCTTAAAGATGCAGAAGCAAAAACTATTGAGGACTTACTTTTTTGAAAAAAAGTAAGCAAAAAACTTTTATATCGGGCTTAGTTGACTGATATGATTTTTTTAAGGTCTCGTAAAGTTGCTGAAATAATAAAGGGTGCTTCAAAAATAAGCAAAAAACTTTTATGTCGGACTTAGTTGACTGATATGATTTTTTAAAAGTTTCGTAAAGCAGCTGAAATAATAAATAAAAAAGAAGGTGAAAAAGGTGTATTCAGTTTTAATGTCCGTATATAAGAAAGAGTCCTCTGGAAATCTACGTGAAAGCGTACAGAGCATGATGGAGCAGACAATACCGCCCGATGATTTTGTGCTTTACTGCGACGGTATACTAACAGATGAGCTGTATCTTGAAATAGAAAGACTAAAGCAGCGGTTTCCGGTTTTAAACGTTATTTATAACGACGTTAATTCAGGACTGGGAAAAGCGCTGTCCGCCGGACTTTATTACTGCAAACACGATATAGTCGCCAGAATGGACAGCGACGATATTGCAAAGCCGGAAAGAATGGCTTTGCAGCTTGAGGCCTTCAATAAATATCATGCGGACATAGTAAGCGGCACGATAGAGGAATTTTCGGAAAATACAGGAAATATCATAAGCATAAAAAAAGTTCCGGAAGAGGACGTTGATATAAAAAAATATGCCAAACGCCGCAATCCCTTCAATCACCCCTGCGTTGCATTCCGCAAGCAGCAGGTCTATATGGCTGGAAATTATCAGAGCTGTCCTTATTTTGAGGATTACTGGCTCTGGTTGCGTATGCTTGCAAGAGGCTGCAAGGGATATAATATCCAGGAAAGTATACTATATATGAGAAGCGGTTCGGAGATGTATAAAAGACGTGGAGGTTTGGCTTATACAATGGATGCGCTGCGCTTCCGGAAAAGAGAGAAAAAAGAAGGATATTGCAGCTATTGGGATTATATTGCCGCATGCGCCGCTCATATCATATTCGGTATTATGCCAAACAGGATAAGAATGTTTTTTTATTCAAAAATATTGAGGAAATAAAAATGAGTTTACTTCAGAAAATACCAAGAAAGGCATGGAGCTTTTTAAATATTATAAACAGACTTGTGAAAAAAGACGGAAGGAAGATACTGCTTTATTCAAATCTGGGATTCAGGGATAATGTAAAAGCAGTTTTTGACCATATTATAGAACATGGCTATAATAACAGATATAAAATTATAGTGAGCGTCAACGACTGGAAGGAATATGTGGAAACAGCCGAAAAAAATGTGAAATATATTGGCAACACAGCAGGACTTTTCAGATTTTTTCGCTGTAAGTATTGTTATTACTGCTTCGGGAAATATCCGGTAAAGCCTTCTAAAAATCAGATGGTTTTTAATTTGTGGCACGGAATGCCTGTAAAACGTATTGGAAACATGGTAAAGGGACATGAAAAAACCGATTATAATTATTTTACTCATCTTCTCTGTACGTCGGAATATTTCCGGGAAATAATGAAAAAATCCTTTAATGCCAGCGATAAACAAATAGTCATATGCGGTCAGCCGAGAACAGATGAAATGCTTTCGGATATTCCTGTCGAGGACGAAATGACTGCTAAAGCGGAATTACTGGGGTATGAAAACAGATTTTCAAAAATGATACTCTGGCTTCCTACCTTCCGTGAAGAAAACGGAGACGAGCTGGGGATACTTTCCGAAAGTCAGCTTGAAATCCTTGATGAAATGCTGTTCAAAAACGAATGGACAATGCTTGTGAAGCTTCACCCTCTTGCAAAGCTTGATTT
>CAMWXM010000090.1 GCA_947178195.1 uncultured Ruminococcus sp. | reverse complement strand
ATCTATTGCAGGTAAAATTATCATTTTATAAGTCCTCCGAAATTTTTAAGTATTTTAAGACCGGTATCGCCGCTTTTTTCAGGGTGAAACTGTGCGCCAAAAATCGTACTGCCATTAAAAACAAGAGCCGGAACTCTTCCGCCGTATTCAGAATATGCACAGATATTTTTGTCATCGCACTCAGCTTTATATGAATGCACAAAATAAGTAAAGCTATCTTTTTCAAGTCCGTGAACAAGAGGACAGTCATTAAGGATTTCAAGCTTATTCCATCCCATATGTGGAATTATAAGGTCTTTTTCTTCCATCTTTTTAACGCTTCCGGGAATAAGACCTAATCCATCGCATTCTTCAAATTCATAACCTTTTTCAAAAAGCATCTGCATTCCAAGACAAATCCCCAGAAAGGGTTTTTTAATAGCCTCCGCCTTTATAGATTCGGTAAGTCCACTTTTATTCAGCATTTTCATTGCGCTGGGGAACGCCCCCACTCCCGGAAGTATAACTGCGTCCGCATTTTCAATATCCTCTTTTTTTCCCGTAAGAACCGACTCAAAACCAAGATAATCCAAGGCGTTTTTTACGCTGAAAATATTCCCTGCTCCATAATCTATTACCGCTATCATAATTAAAGCATTCCTTTCGTTGAAAGTGTTTCGCCGTCTTCAAGAGACTTTACCGCTTCTTTAAGAGCGTGAGCGACAGCCTTGAACAAGGCTTCACATTTGTGATGGTCGTTGACGCCGTAAAGCATATTCAGATGCATGGTTATTCCTGCGTTAAAGGCAAAGGCTCTGAAAAATTCCTCTGTAAGACATGCGTCATAATCGCCTATCATCTGATTTGAAAATTTACCGTTAAATACGAGAAAAGGTCTGTTGCTTATATCCAGTGAACAAAAGGATAACGCTTCGTCCATTGGAATATAAGAGCTGCCATACCTTGCAATACCTGATTTATCGCCGAGAGCCTGAGATAAAGCCTGTCCCAAAACAATTCCCGTGTCTTCAACGGTATGATGTCCGTCAACATTCAAATCGCCTTTGCACTTTACGTTCATACTAATACCGCTGTGCTTTGAAAGGGCGTACAACATATGGTCAAAAAAACCTATTCCCGTATCTATTTCCGCAATTCCTTTGCTATCGAGCTTTACTTCAACGCTTATCTGCGTTTCCTTTGTATTTCTTTCCACAAATCCGCTTTTCATGGCATATCTCCTTATGACAAAATTTCTTTAAGGACATCGATAAGCTTCTTCATTTCGTCAGGCATACCCACCGTTATTCTCAGATACTGAGAAATTTTTGGCTTATTCCAGTAACGTACAAAAATTTTATTTTCTTTAAGCTTATTAAAAATTTCCTCACCGCTCATTGATCTATGCTTTGCAAAAATAAAATTACTCTTGGAATCAGTAAATTCAAATCCCAAAGCGGAAAGTTCTTTTTTGGTATTCTCACGGATATGGATAATTTTATTTACTGTTTCATTAAAATACTTTTCATCTTTTATAGCCTCTGCGCCGCAAAGCTGTGTTATATGATTCATGGTATATGAATTAACCGAAAATTTCACGTCATTCATAAACTTTATAAGCTTTTCATTGCCCATTGCAAAACCAATTCTCATACCAGCCATAGAGCGTGATTTTGAAAAGGTCTGAATAACAAGTAGATTATCATACTTATCAATAAGCTTCAAGCAACTTTCTCCGCCGAAATCTATATAAGCTTCGTCTATCATAACTACAGAATCAGAATTTGATTTAATAATATCCTCTATCATTTCCGTATTTTCCAACACTCCTGTGGGAGCGTTTGGATTAGGAAAAATTATACCACCGTTTTCGCATTTATAATCATCAGGGTTAATTCTAAAATTACCGTCAAGTGGTTTACATTCATAGGGAATTCTGTAAACCTCTGCCCATACGTCATAAAACGAATAGGTTACGTCGGGAAATAATATAGGCTTATAGGAATTGAAAAAAGTCATAAAAGCCATTGAAATAACGTCGTCCGAGCCTACCCCTACAAAAACCTGTGATTTTTTCAATCCATATCTTTCAGCAATAGCCGAAACAAGTACATCCGAATCAGGGTCTGGGTACAAGCGCATTCTGTCCTCATCAAAGTTGTCAAGAATTTTTCTTACCGCCGGACAGGGCGGATAGGGATTTTCGTTGGTATTAAGTTTAATAATATTTTTATCCTTAGGCTGTTCCCCCGGAATATAAGGCTCAACCTTTCTGACATTTTCTTCCCAGCTCATTTTGACCTCCATTCTATAAGAAATACTTATATTTCAAAGTCTTCTGACTTAAAATTACTATAATACCTTCCGCTTTTCGCAGTAAATTTTAAAACGCAGTAATCAGGATCGGTAACACCTTGTGGATAATACATAGTATCTCCGTCCTGCCAAATCATTTTTCTATGCTCCATATCAGTCATTATCTCCATTTTTCCTTTAAGCATAACGCCTCTGAAAAAGCGTTTATCACATGCATAGATACAGGCATTAGGATTTTTTTCAAATTGTTCAACACGCAAAGAAGACATATTTGTTGTAAAATAAAATGTTTTTATCCCTTCTCTTTTACGAGGTGAAAACATAGCCTTAGTATTTGGAAAACCATCACTATCAACTGAGCTTACATATACAGTTTTTTGTTTATCTATTAGATTTCCAATAGTACTTTCAGGATTTCTCATCATAAAAAATCACCTTATTCGAATCTAACCTTTATTGCATTAGCATGAGCGGTAAGACCCTCTCTTTCTGCAATTAAAACTATATCGTCTTTTGCTTCACGCAAAGCTTCTTCCGTATAATAAATATAGCTCGAACGCTTAATAAAGCTTGAAACTGAAAGGGGTGAGAAAAATCTTGCAGTACCGCTTGTAGGCAGAACATGATTAGGTCCGGCATAGTAATCGCCAAGAGGTTCTGAAGCGTAATTGCCCAAAAATACCGACCCCGCATTATCAAGCTTACCAATATATTCCGTTGGATTTTTCATCAGCACTTCAAGATGTTCCGGAGCAATAGCGTTTGCCAGTTCCACCGCACAGTGAGGACAATCGCAGACTATTATCATACCATAATCGGTAAGAGAAGCCTCGATAATATCCTTTCTTGAAAGGTACTGCATTTGTCTTTCAAGCTCTTCAATAGTTTTATCGGCAATTTCCTCGCTGGTAGTAAGCAAAATCGAAGAAGCAAGCCTGTCGTGTTCAGCCTGCGACATAAGGTAGGCAGCGACAAATTTAGGGTCGGCAGTTTCGTCTGCCATTACAAGAATTTCGCTAGGTCCTGCTATCATGTCAATGTCTACCTGACCGTACAAAAGCTTTTTAGCAGTAGCAACATAAATATTACCAGGACCTACTATCTTATCCACCTTTGGAATGGATTCCGTACCGTAAGCCAGAGCCGCAACAGCCTGTGCGCCGCCGGTCAGGAAAATCCTATCAACTCCGCATATAGCGGCTGCAACTAAAATATCCTTGTTAGGCGTACCGTCTTTCAAAGGCGGAGTTACCATAATAATTTCCTTTACTCCGGCGATTTTTGCAGGAACGGCATTCATAATAACGCTTGACGGATAAGCCGCCGTACCGCCGGGAACATAAAGTCCGACTCTTTCAAGTCCTCTGACTCTTTGTCCCAACATTACTCCATTATCCTTAGAGGTCATAAAGCCCTGTTCTCTCTGACGGTTGTGAAAATCTGCAACATTTTCCATAGAGTTTAACAGTGCGTTTACAAAATCCTCGTCCGCTTCGTCAAGAGCATCATTTATAACATCCTGTGGAACTTCGTAATACTGGGGAAGGCTGCCGTCGAATTTAAGAGTATAGTCGTTTACAGCCTTGTCGCCGTTAGCCTTTACATTTTCGATTATTTCATTTACGACCTGTTCTACCTTTTTATTAGTTTCACCGCTACGCTTTTTCAAATTTTCAAGAAAATCTATCTCATCTTTTCCGTTTGCATATATTTTCTTTATCATTTTAAATTCTCCTCAATAACATTTATCAAATCTTCAATTTCCTTCTGGCGAAGCTTTAGGCTTACGGTATTTACAATAAGCCTTGCAGAAATCGGAACAATATCTTCAATGACCTCAAGCCCGTTTTCTTTAAGAGTAGTACCTGTTTCCACTATATCTACGATACCGTTTGAAAGCTCAAGCAAAGGCGCAAGCTCTACAGAGCCTTCGATTTTAACTATATCAACGTCCATTCCCTTGCTTTCAAAGAAAGTTCTTGCAACGTTAGGATATTTTGTAGCAATGGTTTTTATACCGTATCCCGCATAAAAATCAGTGCCTTTTTTTACCGCAAGAGCAAATTTGCACTTACCGAATCCTAAATCCACAAGCTCAAAAAACTTTCCGCTCATTTCAATTATAGTATCCTTGCCCACAACGCCCATATCGCATACGCCATGCTCCACATATGTAATAACGTCGTTTGCCTTTGCAAGCACTACCTCTATATCAGCGTTTTTTACAGGCAGAATAAGCTTTCTGCCCTTTTCCCTGATAGCTGTGCAGTCAAATCCTGCTTTTTCAAGAAGTCCAACGGTATCTTTTTCAAGTCTGCCTTTTGTAAGAGCAATTCTGATAGGCTTTGACATTTATTCCGCCTCCTTTGCTGAATCGTCAACAATAATAATTCGTGATATTCCTTTTTCACGGCAGTATTCTCTTGTTTCCTCAGCCGTATCAAAAAGGGATATCTCTGCTATTTGTCCCTGTTTTCTTAAATTTTCAGCCGTTTCAATAGCTTTCATTTCAAAACCATCTGCGGCAAATACTACCACATCGGCAGCAGGCGTCACCACCTGAGTATTTTTTATTTCAACCTTGGTTACAGCGTCTACGTTTACTGCAAAGCCTATTGCCGGAACGTCATATCCGAAATCCTTTATAAGCTTGTCATAGCGTCCGCCGGAAAGAACTTCCTCACCGTAACCCTCCAGATAACCCTTTATTATAACGCTTGTATAATAATCGGTTCTGTTTACCATTCCTAAATCAACTGTCAGGTTTCCACTTCCGATTATCTGAGAGATCTTATTGTAAAGCTCTTTCAGATTACGCAGAACTCCGTCAATTTTTTCATCAGAGAAAAGCTTTGAAGCCTTTTCAAAAACCTCTTCTCCGCCGAATAATCCCGGAAGCTTTTTGAGAGCATGAGTAATTTCATTTTTGCCGATATTATCAAGAAAATCGTTAAGCGCAGGATAATTTTTTGCTTCTATATAATTTCTGATTATTTCTTTTTTTTCGTCATTTATATCAAGCTTATTTACAAGCTCTCTGAAAAATCTTATATCACCAATCTCCAAAGAAAAATTATTTGAAGAGCTTGAAGCAAGCACTTCTATCGCCGTTGAAATGACTTCAAGGTCAGCCATTTTTGAATCTGAACCGATAAGCTCGATTCCAGTCTGACTGGTCTGAGCGCTTCTTCCTTTTAAAGACGGCGCCATATTAAATATGCACTGATTATAATAAAGTCTCATTGGAAGATGAGTGTCTTTAAGACGGGTCGCAACTATTCTTGCAATAGGTATTGTATTATCCGGTCTTAAAACAAGCAGCCTTCCCTTACTATCGGTAAGCTTAAAAAGCTTTTCCTGTGGAAAATATTCCTCATTATGATTAAAAACGTCATAAAATTCTATAAGCGGCGTCAAAAGTTCACTGTAGCCTCTGTTTTTAAATATACGATGAAGCTTTTCTTCTACCGACTGTCTTATTATACATTCGTCAAAAAGTAAATCCCTTGTTCCTTCCGGAGTTATCAGATCATTTTTCTTCATTATAGTTCTCCTTAAACACTTTAGTCTGCTAATATAATAACATGGTAACATAACAATTCAAAAAAGTCAAGTTAAAAAAGTGTCATCTGACTTGTTTTTGGCAAACTGCCCAATGCTCCCATAATTTCAAGAGTTTCAATTGTAGTTTTTGATACTCCGCTGTTATTCTGAAGCTCTTCAATGGAAATAAAGTTTCTTTTCTGCGCCGTTTCATAAAGCTTTATTGCAGCATTTTCGCCTACTCCTGAAATAGCGTTAAAAGGAATCCTTATTTTTTCATCTTCAATAATGTATTTTGCTGCATGAGATTTATAAATATCAACAGGCAAAAATTCATATCCCCTTGTCATCATTTCATTAATTATAAGCAGAAGTTCGTAAGTATCCTTTTCCTTTGCACTTTTATCATTTCCTTTTGCTCTTAAACCTTCAATTTTATTTCTGACCGCATTCAAGCCATTCATAACCGTTTCAATATCAAAATCCGAACCTCTTGTGGTAAAAAATGTAGCATAAAATTCAAGGGGCATATAAAGCTTAAACCAACCCAATTTTATTGCGGCAATTACATAAGCTGCGGCGTGAGCCTTAGGAAACATATATTTAATTTTAAGACAGCTGTTTATATACCATTCAGGCACATCATGCTCTTTGAGCATCTGAATAATTTCGGGATTAAAGTTTGCCGGTGCTTTGCCCTTTCTGGTCCATTCCATAATATTAAACGCCATTTTCGGTTCAACGCCTTTATAAAGCAAATATGTCATGATACTGTCACGAGTACCGATAACGTCTGAAATAGTACATATTTCCTGGTCAATAAGCTCCTTTGCATTTCCGATCCATACATCTGTACCATGGGAAAGTCCAGAGATCTGTAAAAAGTCGCTAAATTTTTTAGGCTTTGCATCGATAAGCATCTGAATCGTAAAGCCCGTGCCCATTTCAGGAATACCAAGACTTCCGGTTTTACAGTATATTTCCTCAGGGGTAACTCCCAGTGCTTCACAGGAGGTACACATTTTTATTACCTCTGGGTCGGATGTAGGAATATCCTTTATTACCCTTCCGGTCATTTCTTCAAGATGCTTATAAAGTGTCGGCACAACATGTCCCAGCTCGTCCAGCTTTAAAATAGTATCGTGCAGAGAATGGAAGTCGAAATGAGTAGTAACTACTCCCGATTCCTCCGATTCAGCCGGATGCTGAACGGGAGTAAAATCATATACCTCATAGTCTGACGGCACAACAACCATTCCTCCCGGATGTTGACCGGTAGTTCGCTTAACTCCGGTACAACCAATAGAAAGCCTGTTTTCTTCTGCAGGATTTACCGATTTACCGATTTCCTCAAGATAATGCTTAACATAGCCGAAAGCAGTTTTTTTCTGCACACCGCTTATAGTTCCTGCTTTAAACACGTTTTTAGGGCCAAAAAGCTCTTCGGTATATCTATGGGCATAGCTCTGATATTCATTTGAAAAGTTAAGATCTATATCAGGAGCTTTGTCTCCGTCAAATCCCAGAAATGTCTCAAAAGGAATGTCATGGCCTTCCCGTATCATATCAGTGCCGCATTCAGGACAGTTTTTCTGCGGCAGATCAAATCCTGAGCCATAACTTCCATCTGTAATAAACTCGCTGTACTTGCATTTCGGACATACATAATGGGGTACAAGAGGATTTACCTCGGAAATACCTGCCATAGAAGCAACGAAGGACGAACCAACAGAACCTCTTGAGCCTACAAGATATCCGTTTTCTTCCGAATTCCACACAAGCTTCTGCGCAATAATATACAGCACGGAAAATCCGTGTTTTATTATAGAATCAAGCTCTCTTGTAAGCCGCTTGTCTACAATTTCAGGCAACGGACTACCGTAAATACTCTCCGCACGCTCATGAGTGATTCTTATCAAATCCTCTTGAGCGCCGGGCAGGTCAGGAGTAAACGTTCCCTTAGGTATAGGTCGAACAGTACTCTCTATCATATCCGCTATCATATTTGTATTTTCAACAACGACTTCATAGGCTTTTTCTTCACCCAGATACTTAAATTCTTCAAGCATTTCATCTGTAGTACGCAGGTAAAGAGGCGGCTGACTTTCAGCGTCCTTGAAGCCGTTTCCGGTCATAAGAATTTTTCTGAAAACATTATCTTCCCAGTCCATAAAATGAACGTCGCATGTAGCGCATACTGGTATATCAAGCTTTTCCCCCAGGGCAACTATCTCCCTATTATAATTTTCCAGATCCTCAACAGAATTTGCCATACCGTTTCTTATCATAAATTCGTTATTCATTACCGGCTGTATTTCAAGATAATCATAAAATTTTGCCAGTTCCTCAATTTCCTTCTGAGGACGCCGGTCAACGATTGCTCTGAAAAGCTCTCCTGCTTCACAGGCGCTTCCGAAAATAAGTCCTTCTCTGTATTTCATCAGCTCGGATTTGGGCATAAGAGGTTTTTTGTAAAAATAATTTATCTGACTGAATGAAATAAGCTTATATAAATTTTTAAGTCCCACGCTGTTTTTTACCAGAATTATCTGATGATATGATTTAAGCTTTTTCACATCTATTTTATTTACCTTCACATTTAAATCGGCAAAGGTCTCAACACCGTTTTCTCTGATAAGCCTGCCCATAAGCTCCATAAAAATTTTCGCAAGCATCAAAGCATCGTCACATGCACGATGATGCTCAAACTTGCCAAGTTTCAAATGCTTTGCAACAGTATCAAGCTTGTGTCTTGTAAGCTCGGGAAGCATTGCACGACACATTACAAGGCTGTCGATACTGGAATATTCATGGGGAATATCATGCCGCTTGCATACAGCGTCTATAAAAGAATTATCAAAACGTGCGTTATGAGCCACCATAACGGGATTTTCACCGCAAAACTCAAAAAATTGTTTTACCGCTTCATCTTCCAATGGTGCGTCAGCAACCATCTCGTCGGTTATTCCTGTAAGCTCAGTAATATTCTGAGGAATCGGCTTCTGAGGATTAACAAAAATATTAAAGCTGTCAATAATTCTCATATTTTTTAATTTTACTGCGCCGATTTCTGTAAGTCTTTCGCTTGCAACATTAAGACCTGTCGTTTCCACATCATATATGATTATTTCTTCATTGATACTTCTTGTATCGTTTTTGTTTATTATATTTACAGGATTAATATCGTTTACGACATAAGCCTCACAGCCGTAAATTACCTTAAAATCATCAAGCTTTGATACCGTATTCATAGCGTCGGGGAAAGCCTGTACAACGCCGTGATCGGTAATGGCCATCGCCTTATGTCCCCACGAATGAGCTCTTTTTATCAGGTCGGAAGCTTCCGTTACAGCGTCCATAGCCGACATAGCCGTGTGCAAATGAAGCTCCACACGCTTTTTAGGAGCATTATCAATTCTTGTGATTTTTTTCTTAACAGATGTAATAGCACGAGGACGAATGGTAATATCCCTTGAAAATTCATCATACTCTATATCGCCGTAAATGAGTATCGTAACCCCTGCTTTAAGCTTTTTAACTGGAAAATCATCCTTTTTAGGGTCATAAAAAAATTTCATCATAACCGAAGCGGTATAATCGGTTATATAATATGTATAAATTTCCTTTCCTGTTTTTGTGGTTTTTGTATCGGCAACGTCAAAAATATCAGCCATAACAGTAACCTTTCTGTTAAGCTGCGAAACGGCTTCTGAAATGGAGATCGGCTGCTGTCTGATATTTTTTCCCATTATTATTTCGGCCGAATCCGGGATTATATCTATAGTAGCTTTTATTTCTGATATATCCGTTTTCATGTCGGAAACTGGCTCTGCGGCATACTCCGACTGAGATACGGTTTTTACTGTAATTGCGCTGTGTGCAGCCGGAGCCTCCTCAGGGGTTGCTGAATGAGTCCTCAGCTCTTCCGATAAAGACGCTTCTATCTGCTCCATTTTTTTCTCATGCTCCTGGACGTTTACCTTCAGTTCGCCGTCAAGCTTAGCTTTTATTTCCAGTCCGAATTCGTCATATATCAGCTTTGAAAGCTCGCCGCAGAAATTAGATTTTATCAAAAGGTCATATCCACCATTTTTAAGACCGATAGTAATAAGTCCCTCGCCATATTTCACATCAGCTCCGTCAAGAAAACCGTTTACCACCGCCAGCTTTCTTTTAAGCTTTGAGATAAGGTCGGGATAATAATCCATGGAGAACAATTCCGGCAGATATGAACAATGAAGATTTATTCTTTCAAGATTAAAAAAACGCTCAAGATTTTTTTCAAATGCAATAGTATCACTGTAAGGA
>CAMWXM010000089.1 GCA_947178195.1 uncultured Ruminococcus sp. | reverse complement strand
TTATATATAATACATATATGGAACGTGCTAAAACTTTTTGTAAAATATTTGTGAACAAGCAAAGCAAGGAAACAGGCGGACAAAAGCCCGCCTGTTTCCTTGCTTTATATCCGTAATTTACAGACTGTCCAGATTTAATATCATAGTTGCAGATATTATTACTTGTTATTATTCTTTGCTTAATTTCGCAACAACAAAAAAATTACAACCAATTATAATTTTTTAGCCAATTTTTTTAATAATGTTCAGTCTACCTCCTTCAGCTCGTACAGCTTAAAATCATCTGTTACCTCAAACCGCTTCGGTATCTCTTCGGCGATCTTTTCGTATATGCCATGAACTATTTTTCCATATGCATTGTGCCGTATACTGTTGTAATCGTTACGGGGAAGAAAACAGCCGGCAAAATTATATATACAATCCCACATATAACGTGAAGCCTCTTTGTTCATGTAACACTCATCGCCGCCGTATGAAAGCCAGACGCTGTATTCATAATAACTGAACAAAAGCGGCCTTAGCGGCTTTTCTGCATTTTCAAGCTCCCGCAGAAGTTCGGAAACGCAAAGTTCCGTGCACTCGCCGATAACCGTTTTTAATCCCTCCGATTCGCCGTTTTCGGAAAAATCAAAATAAAAGCAAACAGGAAATCTACCCTTTGGAGTATTGATATATGCCGATAACAGCTTACCATTGCGGTATGTGACTTCAGTATTCCTCATCAGATCGCAGTCGTCTATATCGTAAATAACATAACTGTTTACTTCATTGATTATCATATTATGACCGTCATAGTCTATTGCAAAGCTTTCCTCCGCATTTGAGTCAAGCTCCCCCAGCAGGAATTTTCCCGTTTCATAAGAAAAGGGGATCTTGTATATTCCTGCATAGCGTGTATTTAAAATCTTGGGAGCAGAAGGCGGGGCAGGGATTTTTTTTGCCGATTCTGTCTGTGTCTCGGTTTCGGCGTTGCTGTCGTATACTTTTTCAAAAAGCAGCCCTGTAATGTTATTGCTTTCAATAAAATTTTTAAATTCGTCATTGGAAAAGAATCTGCCGACATAATAAAAGTGTTTTTTGTCTTTAAGCATAAAAAACGGATATTGCATAGCATTGTCATTAAAAACATACCGCTGCACAGAATCAATGTAATCGGTATCCGACCAATATTTATACAGGGATTTTTCCATATTAAGTCCCTCACAAAATATTTTCGGAAGCATTATAAAATACTCTTTTTCCGGTTCATTTTCGCAAATGGCAGGTATAAAATGAAATAATTCTCCGAAGCTGTCGGATATTAATTTCTGTGCTTTGCTGCTTGCTAACCAATATTTTTGTGATGCATACATTATGTCAGCTGTTGGCAGTAAATTGCGGTCTTGAAAACGAAAAAGGATTTTTTTGTCAAAACAGATATCCTTTCCTTCACAGTTAAGTTTACTCAAATGGTCCTCAAACCGGGAACTGTCCATATCGTTCCCTTCAGAAAATAATATCCACATATATTTATCAACATTGGGATCTGTAAGCCAGATTTTCATATATATACATTTCCTTTCGTATTTATTTTTTTGTCCGCACTTGTAACAGCTTGTTACACTGAACAGACAGACTTATTTGCTTATTTTTGTGACCTCTAAAAACCCTTTATTTAAAATCATCCCTTATAAATAGCTATAATTCGTCACCGCTTGTTTTAAAAGTGAGGTTTTTAGAGGTTACCTTATGTTTTATTATATCATATTTTTTAAATGTATTCAAGTGTTTTTGTGGTGTTGTCTTAAATCGTTTAGTTGCTATTTTTATCATATTCGTGGTTCAATGAGATTTCATTGCGCAAGAGCTTCAAGCGTATTTCATGTATCTTAGCACATATCATTTTACGCCCTTCCTGCGTTTTTATTTCCTCCGATTCCCAGTTTTTTGAATTAATTTTTATTTCTAAATCCTCAAATTCTTTTTCAATCGTTTTATAGTACTTGTTTATATGGTTTCCAGAATGAAGTGTTTCATGGTTTTTTTCAGGATCATTTGGAAGTGGTTCTTTGGGTAAAAACACAGCATTAGCTGCTGAATTCTTATCAATGCCATATTGCTTAAGCATTTTAGAAGCCTTTGGACAGTTACCGTCTGCAAATGGAATGATATGATGCCGCGCAAATCTATACGGCGGAGTATACACGCCGGCCTCAAGTAATTCATCTTCCAACGCTTGATATATATCATTTGTATCTGTTACCCTTGTATATTTCTCATAAACCTTGGCAAGCCCATACTGTGCTACTCGCAAGTCATAAGCATTTGGCTCAGCTTTGAACGGCTCTTGCTTATGGTAACCCGCAAATTTATCTAACAATTCTTTTTTATTATCAAGATACTGCGGATTTGTTACTAAAGTTGCAAGAAATATTGGAATATGATTTTTCGTAATATATTTAAAATCATCTTCATTTTTATCAGCATAGTCAATAATTTCATCAGCATGCTCACCAAATTCAGAAAGCAATTCGTCAAGCAGACTACCAAGTTTTTTTCTTACTCTTGGATATGCCTCAGCACTTGCTTTTGAAAGAGTGATACTGAATGATCCGTCACCTTTTTCAAACTCACGTTTGCTGTGCATACCGTCCAGTTCATTTTCAAGCTTGGCTATTTTGGCATTATCGGGCGTTTTGCTTTGCTGCTGTCTTGCTATCTCTGATGAGAGCTCGACTGAGGCCATATCAAAAATAACATTGCCCAGCAATTCTCCGATATACTGTTCGCGCGTAGCACTATCTTCTGACAGCAGATTTGTGTCAATATCATCTAACTGCATGAATAAGTCATCTACCAAATAGTCAAAAGCGCTTTTAATTACTGTGATATACTTAGGCAAATCTATGCCGTAAGTTTCCTTGAAGTTCTTCCTGAAAATATAGTCGTTTTCTATAACGGATTTAGGAACAGTCAACGCAACAGCAGGAACCTTAGTAACAATATCGGTTTCGCTGTATAGACCGTGGCACACGCCCTTGACCACATTATTGTACGATGTCAGCACTTCATCATCGGCATCTGTAGGGGTAAATTCAATTATGAATGCAATAGCTGTAGGGTTATTATCAATAACCTTATCAATAAACTCAAGATTTTTTTCATCGGCCTCATTAACACTATCAAGCCATTTCTGCGAATTTTTTGCACAGACACACCAAAAGTCATATGACGCATACTCTTCGCTGATCTCGTCAAAATTGACGCCTGTATACTTTCTGACCTCTTTTGCCTGACGGATAACCTTTCGCTGCTTAAGGAAATTATAATCTGCCCATTGACAAACATAATAATCTGCGTCTTCTTCTTCGCCGTAGGCAAACATATAGTAGTCGTTAAGACAAGCCAATGTCTCACTTGATATGCCGTAATTTCCTAACTTGTCAAAGCCACTTAAAGAAGCTGTGTCTACATATCTTGCAATACGTTCAAGTGACGCACTGCATACATAGCAGTTTAAATACGGCATAGTAATATCAGAATAATCTACTATTGATGAGTTGATCAGATCTTTATAAATAATAGGAAATTTATCATCAACGAGAGAATCCCCGTCCAGCCTATCAGGAATATCATCCGAATCGCTGTCGCCAAGATTCGGATCAGACCATATAGGCAGAACTTTTGTATTCATTAATGAGGCAACCTCATTAGGATATGTTTCAGCCGTAGTTGCCTTGTATCTTACAAGGCCCTTTTCAACATAAAATAATCTTTCATTAATATTTCCGATCATATTATTCAGAGAGTTTGTTATCTCGCCGAATGTATAAAGATCGACATTTCCGTCTTCATCAACTTTGACAGTATTTTTAACAATACCATGTTGATCCTTGCTCTGGAACATAATTTCTTCATGATCCATTACATGGTCGTTATCCGTATCCCATGCGGACTGATACGGATAATTTGCCATAGGAGCCTGAACGTATCTGTCATAGTTTTCCTGCAAACTCTGATTAAGCGTAACTCTCCTATATCCCGTGGCAACGATCGCCCTATAGGAATTTTTTATCTCTGTATCCCCATAGATATGCGACAGCATTAATTCGGAAGACTTGTCAAAAGAGGTGCAGATCATTCCATTGGTTTCATTTGCCATATCGAGGGCATAACCGTATTGCTTGTTCGGGTTTTCATCAAAAAATACACTGATATTTATGGGCTTTGTGCTCTTTTTTATTTTGTCAAGCCATGAATATGCACTGCCATTTTTTGACTCATAAAACAATCCGTCATTCTGCGCAAAGCAGAACACATAGGTATCCCTACCATAGCACAAATCATAAACATAGCTTACCGCTCCGGAAATATTGCACGATTTTTTTCCGGAAGCTGTAGTATCGTTGGTAATATATTCTAAAACCTTCTGTACTTCATCAATGTTATAAAAGCACTTGCTGAGAGAATCTGAATAGTCCCCTATTGCCAGTCTGTTTATTGATTTGTATGCAACGCCTTTATTATTGATAGGCATCATTTCAACAAATTTTATCTTTGCATTAGGAGAACGCATAAATACATCTGTCGCTGTTTCAGTTATATTTTTTTGTATAAGTGCATAATTCTCGTTCGTCAGAACACTGCGGAAATCAATAAGAAAAACAACGTCAAAATCATCTTTGTCTTTGGTATCTTTAGATTTTGCAGGCAGCTGACGCACCTTGTATGTATTGGTGTCGGAATTGGACATAGCTTCGCTGTCCTCAACCTCTGCCGTTTGACCAAGCTGAGAACTCAGATTATCAAGAAATATCTCCATATCAACAAGGCAGTATGTACCTACCCTGTCGGTTTGGGTGTAGACAATGTTATTTTCTGTGTCATGAAATGTTTCGACGGGCAGCAGCATATTAATATCTTCAAAGAACATGAAGATATTAAGGCGCTTTATCCCTTTAAATTCATCGCTTTCATCGGAATATATGTCAAGCGTGTTATTTACTGCACTATTTTCAAGCTCAAATTTTACGGTAACTTCCTCTACAGAAAGCCCGTCCGTGTAAACAAATTCGGGAGCAACGCCTATTACAGCACTGCTTTGAATAACATTGGTGTATATGCTCTCACGGGTCACAAGATTATTTTCGGCAACGCCTGCCGCCTTTATTTCAAGTGATACGTCAAAGGGATTTTCCTCGTTGTCGTTTATCGGTGAAAAAGTTTCTGAATCCTTGTCCAAAGTCTGCGCAAATGTACGTTCGCTATCCGAAGTACCGTCAGTTGAGCCGTTTTTCGGGTCAAGACCGAGAGCTACTTCATCACCGTCAGAAATACCGTCTCCATCGGTATCGTATTTCAAGGGATCTGTTCCGTATGTATTTATTTCCGCACTGTCGGTCAAACCGTCATTATCGGTATCTGCCGCATTAGGATTTGTGCCGAGTTTAATTTCCTCGGCATTGGTAAGCCCGTCATTGTCAAAGTCCTCTGCTCCGTCATTTATCCCGTTTCCATCACTGTCTGCTTTGGTAGGGTCTGTACCCAAATAGTAAAATTCTTCACTGTCTGTAAGACCGTCTCCGTCTGTATCACTGCTGTTCTTATTTGTGCCGATTATATCCTCGTAATAATCGGGCAGACCGTCATTATCGCTGTCAAGTTCATAATCTATGTTCTCATAAGGATAATCAGGGTAGGATATTTCCGGTTCTTTTTCAAGAGAGCTTTCATTGATAATTACAGCAGTAAGGTTAAAGTTTTCCGCCGAAATATTATCGGTTGCGGACTTATCGGCAGATATGCCGAATGTTGCCGTTTCACCAACCTTAATAGGGGTTGTCCACAGCTGATTGGCTGTTTCATAACTCCTGTCCTCAGCTGACAGAAGCTTGGCGTTCCATATATTTGTGATATCAAAATTCCCGTCAAAAGATAATGTCCATGCCTCTATAGGTTCATCTGAAGTATTTGTAATGGATATATCGGCATTAAATCCTGTATACCAGTTACTTGTTACATTAAGCTCGACATCATAACCCGACTTAACGTCTATTCTCCTGCTGCAAAGCTCTATATCATCGGGAATAAGTGTTTCAGCGCCCGTAACAATATATCCGAAATTTACTGACTTTCCCGCTTCAATCTCATAGTTATATCCGCTGTTTTTGATGATTGTATAGTTTTCACCACGGTCGTAAACGGAAGAGTTCCAAAGATTGTACAGTTCACCGCCTGCGTCATATTTCAGCGCCCAGTTAAGAATAGGCTCGCTGCCCGTGTTTTCTATCACAACATCAACGCTGCGGTTGTTATCCCATTCGCTGCCGATTCTATATGTAACGGTATAACCGTCTTTTTCATATACTTTACTGTCGTCTGCTCCTATTGCAAACGCATTCTCAGGAAGTGCTGTTATTATATTTGCAGACAGTAGTACAGAGGTTATTCCCGCTATTATTCTATGCTTCATAGTAATTTTCCTCCTATTGAAACGCCGCAGTCCGCTTTGCAAACTGCGGCGTATAAGTTAAACCCTCTTATAAGTTATTGTTTTCTTAAAAATCATCATCTATATGGTGCTGAAAGTTTGATACACTGTATTCTCCGACAATACATTCGCCGGGTTTAAGTGTTTTCTTATCAATCTCTTCTATATCAACATCACGAAGCGCAGGAAGATATTCCTCCGAATTTCTTTCATCCGGCTCATTAAGGGGCGTCCACGGAAGATATATTTTAAGTTCGCTCGGATACTCAATAAACATATACGAAATGTTAATATCATCAAATTCTCTGTATGCCTTATAATTAATATTTACGTCATATATTGGCTTGTCTGAAACATTTGTCAATGTGAATTTTGCAGTCCAATAGTCTGAATACGGATCAAAATCGCTGTAGTCTACTTTAAGTTCTAATGCATCATCACCATATACTACAAGAGGTTCTTCGTTTTTAAATTCGATAGAAATCCCCTCCATGAATGGTGTAAGAACACAGTTAAACTCCGCAGTTAGGTAATACTCGCCCTTTCGATCTCCTCTTAATATCCATGATGTTGTTTGGCGCTTACCGCCAACAATCGTATTCATTTTCACATATGATGATTCGCCCCGTTCCGTCTTTGCAAGTGATAAGCCTGACGGTATAGTCAAATTAGCAGTGCAATTTTCTAAAGTAAAATCATCGTCTGCATTATTTATTACAGTCAGTTCCACATTGAAAAACTCTGCAAGCCAGGAAACGTCAGTATGAATTGAGAACAGTGCTATAGAATTATTGTTATTATTGCTATTTGTCTTATTGGTAATAGTTTTTGCAACTACTGTCCACTTTTCATTAAAGGTTTCATTTACTTTGATAATGTCACCATTGGCATTTGTAACAAGCCGAAGTGTTTTATGTTCCTTATCATATGACAAATTTACAGTATATTCACAAACATTTCGGTTTTCCGGGGCTTTCGGATCAATTCCGAGAGCAAGAATTTCTTTAAGCTCAAGGGGTCTTGTAGTAAGATCACCCACTACCACCTCACCGACATCTAATACAACATTAACAGATGCTGCCTCTCCGGTAACTTTAATTGTTTCCATTTTAGGTAAATATCCGTTAGTATAGAAATAAACATCATAGCTGCCTTCCTTAGCAATGAAATCATAGCAGCCTGTAGAATCAGTATTGGCGTCAATCTTACCTCCTGCAAGCTCACAGTATACTCTCGCACCGGAAAGAGCAATGCCGCTTGAATTGCTTACTCTTATTCTTACAGCTTGATAATCCTTATTGTAAATTGTAATGTCAGTTTCAACAGTGTCGGAATTTCCTGCACTGTCATAAACAGTGAGAGAAACCTTATATGTGCCTTCCTCACTGTAGGTATGCTGGGGTTTTGCTTCATTTGATGTAGCTCCATCGCCAAAATCCCACTTATACGAAGCAACATAATGATTGTCATATGAACCTGTTCCGTCAAAGCTTACAGATTTACCCACAATTCCGAATAATCCCTCTCCTGCATAAGCAGTCGGAGCCACATTATCCTCACTTGTAGGTACAGCAGAAACAGCCTCTCCCTTGACCTTATTTCCTCTGATATCTACAGCTTCAATATAGTAATAATACTTTTGTCCCGCCGTAACATCATGATCTATTACGGAATTTTTTGTTGTCGAACCTATGACACTATACTTAGCTGTCGATGAACTTCTGCGATAAACATAATATCCCGCAATTTCATCTGCATTTTCCATGGTCCATTCAAGATTTACAGACCAACCTGCACCCTCTGCCGAAAGAACAGGAGCAGAAAGTGTACATTCCCTATAATCGTATGTTACAATATAGTCGTCACTCTTATTAAGAGCAGAATCTGTCAGTGAAACCTTGATTTGATAGTCACCCGTTTCTATTTCGGAAGTGTCAAGTTCAAATGATATAACCTCTGCATAGGTGTCGATTTCCTTACAATACAAGTCAGACCATTCGTCAGCATTCAGCGCCTTGCCCTGAACAGTAACTTCCTTAAGCCTGAAATTATCATAGCAAGAAATGCTTATTTCGGGATTTTCACCTATCTTACTGCCGTTTACCGGAGAAACGCTGAACACCTGCGGTTTTGTCTTATCCTCTGAAATACATCCTGTCACTTCATCAGAGAAATCACTCTCGTTCCCATTTTCGTCCACAGCCGTGATCTTATAGGTATAAACCATTCCAAGCTCAATATCACTTTCAAAATAGTTAATATACCTGTAATTATCCTTTATAAGCGAGTAATCTTCACCGTCTTTTTTTCTGTAAATTCTGAAATAGGAAACATCATTGCCGCCTGCATTCCACTGCACTTCAATAGTATCGTTCTCGCTGGTACAAATCACACCATCAGGAGCGTTCGGGGCAGTATTATCCACAGTAAAGCTGTATACAGGCGAATCTTCTATCTTGCTTACATTTCCGTTAATATCCTCCGCATATGCGCAAAGGTATACCGTTCCATCAAGCATTTCCGAAGTATCTACTCCGAATTTTACCGAAACATTCGCCTTTCCGAAAGCATTTTCCATACCGCAGTCTGTCCAGTTGACCTTATCGTAAGAATATTTAATATAAATCTTCGATATGCCGCAGTTATCGGCTGCCGAAACTGCTACTACAGTATTTTTAAGCAGCGGCTTGCCTGCATACTCTATTGAAGCTATAACAGGAGCTTCATCATCTTCTCCCGTATAAACCACAACTTCGTTGCTCTTATCGGATATATTGCCCGCTGCGTCATATGCTTTAACATAATATGTATAATTTGTGTCGATTTTTATGTTATTATCAATATACATAGCGGAATTAAGAGTGCTTACCTTAATGCCGTTTCTGTAGAGGTCATATTTTTCAACACCTACATTGTCACTGCTCTCCCAAGAAAGGGAAATATATTCATCCGTTACAGAGTTCAGTTTCAAAACAGGCGCTGTGGGAGCAAGATTGTCAATAAATACACTTGCGCTTGCTCTTGAAACATTGCCCTCATTATCAACAGCCTCAACATAGTATTCATAATACCCGCCGAAAGCTGTAGAATCTGTGAAAGCTGTACCGTTAGAAGATCCAATAAGAGTTCCATCTCTGTAAACATTGTACTTAACAACAGTTCCATTATCGGAAGAGGCTGTCCAAGAAAGACGTATAACCCCCTCTGACTGAACCTTTGCCGCCAGATTTGCAGGCTGAGTAGGAGCAAATGCGTCAACATCGGTTTCTGCCTCAAGAATATTGCTCCATTCGGACAGATTTCCCGAAGTATCGCAGGCAACAACATAGTATTCATATGCAGAATGACTCTTAAGCCCATTGTCCACATACTCTGTCTTTTTTGTACTGCCTATAAGCTCACCGTCACGATAAACGTAATATTCATAAACTTCCTTGTTATCGGTAGACGGATTCCAAGCCATTACTATAGATGATGAGTTAGAGCGCACAAATTTCAGATTTTTAGGAGCGGTGGGTGCTTCTGTGTCAGCATTGCTCTCAATAAGCTCATTCCACAAAGGAGTTCTGCTGAATACATAACCTTTATTAACATCTTTGGTTATTTCGAGTATATTAAAGTATGATTGTGTATTTGCAAAATCCACCTTCTGAATCTTTTCTCCGCTCAAAATGACCTTATGCTCTCCGCTCGGAGCAAAGTTATGCGCATGGTAGTAACTTCTTTGAGTAAA
>CAMWXM010000088.1 GCA_947178195.1 uncultured Ruminococcus sp. | reverse complement strand
AAGAAACAATAGAGCGGCTTGAAAGCTTAAAATGGCATTGCAAATCAATGCAGGAGATTTATGATTGTGCGGATTTTGCAATGGATATCAAGGCTATTGATACGGCGGTTGAAGTTATGAAGAATCAATTTGAGGTGTGAAAATGGAACACATTTTATCATTAAGCTATGGCAAGGACAGTCTTGCATGTCTGGGTGCAATAAAGGAGTTAGGTTTACCGCTTGACCGCATAATTCATGCCGAAATATGGGCAACAGACACCATTCCGGCAGACCTGCCGCCGATGGTGGAATTCAAGAAAAAGGCAGATAAAATCATCAAGGAGCGTTATGGGATAACCGTTGAACACATTAATTCAGGTGTAACTTATGAGGAGATTTTCTATCGTGTTGTAAAGTTTGAAAAAAGTAGACATTTCAATCGTATTTATGGATTTCCGATGATAAAAGGTACGTGGTGTAATAGCGAACTGAAAGTCAAAGCGTTAAATAATATTGATAAAAATGCAGTCAGTTATATTGGTATCGCTTATGACGAGCCAAAGCGATTCAAGGTTTTATCTGATACCAAAATTTCACCGCTTGTTATGGCAAAGTGGACTGAAAAAATGTGTTATGACTGGTGCAGTGAAAATGATTTGCTTTCACCTATTTACACTTCTGCAAATCGTGGTGGCTGTTGGTTTTGCCATAATCAGAGTGTAGAACAATTACGTTTATTAAGGCATAATTATCCGGAATATTGGAAACTGCTATTGAAGTGGGACAAGGATTCTCCTGTGACTTTTAAACCAGATCATACTCTACACGACTATGACAAACGTTTTGAATATGAAGATAAAGGATATATATTTTCTGACGATAGGCGTTTTCGGTGGAAGTGCCTTGATGAAGATTTACAATTGTCGCTTTTTGCAACGAATATATAATGAAATACTGCCCCAACTGCGGAGCGAAGATGGATTTGGAGGATAATTAAAAATGGAACGTGAAATTTTATTCAGAGGAAAATGTGTTGATAATGGGGAGTGGGTTGAGGGAGATTATTCACACGACACTGATTTAGAAACAAGTTATATATCTGGATATGATTATTATACAGACGGAGATGGGTTGCAGAGAAATTTGTATGGCTATGAAATTATCCCCGAAACGCGTGGAGAGTACACCGGTTTGACCGACAAGAACGGTAAGAAGATTTTTGAGGGGGATATACTTGATCTATCGGCTTTGATGATAACAGATTTTGGTGTTGTAAAATGCGGTGAATACAAAGACTGTGATATGAGCGACGACTACCCTTGCGGTCATGTTGGGTTTTATGTGGACATTGAGGAAATGAATTATAAAAGAGATTATGTAAGAAAGGATATTTTATTTTTTGTTTCCAAGTGCAAAGTCATCGGCAATATTCACGATAATCCGGAGATATTGGAGGTAAAGCATGGGAATAACATTGGAAAGTAAGAAAGGCAAAATAAGCCTTGATATGGGTTATGGAGCGTTTCTGTTGCTACGTAAAAAGGTAGCGGAGTTATGCAGCCATGAATTTGGCGAGCATTATGATACTATCGACAAAGCTCCTTTTCTTTACGGCAGAGAAGAATATTTCAAAAAATTTGATGTCAAAACCGAAGAACTACTCAAAAGAAAGGTAGTAAATCCAAAAGTAGTTGATTTCTGCTTGCAGTCAGACGGCGAAGGTAGAATCCATTATGGAGCTTGCAAAGAAATTTACAAACATATAAAGGATTACGATGACGATTTCTGCTATGGTTATGCAGGCAGACCAGATTGTATAATGTTCAAGGATTTTAAGGATCTTATCAAAGAATGCATTGATAATAAGTGTGATTTGGTTTGGTGGTAAAATTAAGATACGTTCAAAAGGCAAAGGAGAGTAATAATAATGACGGAGAATGAACGTAAAGAATTCTTATCGAAAGCAAAGCCTATTCTGTTTAATACGGATATGGTCAGGGCGATTTTGGACGGCAGGAAAACGGTTACAAGGCGAATAGTTAAAAATAATCCCGAAGAGTGTACAAGCAAGGTTGTACACGGCGTTTGCAAGATTTGTGATGATAAGGGTGGATTTTATTTGCCTGATGATTATGTCAAAGCACGATCACCATATCAAGTTGGTGACATCCTGTATGTGAGGGAGACGTGGCAGAGGTTGTCTATTATAGGTAAAGGATTTGGTTATGGATATAAAGCTGACAATAAACTTTCAAATATATCATGGCGACCCTCTATCCATATGCCCAAAGAAGCCGCACGTATCTTCCTTCGAGTGACGAATGTTAGGGTGGAGAGGCTGCAGGAAATAATTACGGGAGATTATCGAACACCCATAAATATCAACAAAGAGGGCTTGATATCGTCGTGTTGTTTTTGCACACATCATAACGGAGATTGCAAGGACTATATCTCACAACATACTCCAAAAATGCTTACTTGTAAATTACTTGAAGATTTTACATTACTTTGGAACAGCACCGTCAAGAAGTCCGACCTCGACCGCTATGGCTGGGACGCTAATCCGTGGGTGTGGGTTATAGAGTTTGAAAGGGTTGATTGAGTATGAGTAAAGGATATGAAAAACTTATCGCAGATGTTAAAAGGGATTGCGAAAATTTCGAAGGAGTGTTCCATACTGAAGGTTGTTGTAAATGCGGTGGTGACTGCACTCACCGTTACTGCGACAAGTTCAAGTGGGCGATTGATCGTGCGAAAGCCTATGGTGAGGTTACAGGACTGAACTGGGAGGATATTCTTGATAGTTGGGAACAGGATAGAAACTACTGGTACATGAATTATTATCAGGAATGCAATCAGCCATCAATTAAAAGTGGTAGTGTTAGAGTGTTTGACACTTTGAAGGATTTCAGAGCTGCTATAGGGGAAAAGAAATTCCGCTGTCCGTCCTGCGGCAAGGTTACAGCAGATCCCTATGAGTGCAAAAATTGTGGTTGGAAGGTATACGGTTTTTTTGGTGATATGGGAAAAGGTGTATTTATTTACGTCAAGGAGAAGCTGAAAGGAGAAAATATATTTATGCCGATTTTTTGGGAGGATTGATTGAAAATGCCAAAGTACGAAATTACAGTAGAGGAAACGATTGTATATGAGCATTCAATAATCGTTGAGTGCGATAGTGAAGAATGTCTTGAAAGTCTCCCAGACCCTGATGAAATAATGCAAAATGGTTGTGATATTGATGATTATGCTTATTCAGATGGAATGGAAAGATGTGCAAGTGTTATATCGATTAATAAAGAAAATGATCGGCGTACTCATAGTGCTGAAATCACTAATATAACCCTATACAAGGAGGAAAATTGATAATGCAAAAGTGTTGTAAAAATTGTTATCATTATGAAGCGTGTAACTATTTTCTGAAAAAAGAAAATAAGCATCTGGGAAGTTGTGAGGGTTTTGTTTGTGGACACTTTAAAGATAAATCCTTGATTGTGGAATTGCCTTGCAAGGGTGGGGATATTTTGTTTGTTGTGGATTATGAGCCAGGAGAAGAGTGTATTGAAAAAGTAAAATGTCGAAGTATTGAAATTGACGATAGCGGCATGTCAATATACTGTGAAACTATCGAGGGAAGTTGTGATACATATGTTCCTGGTGATTTTGGAGAAAGTATATTTTTGACTCGTAAGGAAGCCAAAAAAGCGTTGGAGGAGTGAAAAAATGAATAACGAAGAAAAGAAATGCTGTTTTGCAAATTCCAGTAAAATATCATGCTCTTGCAGGATTCTTACTATTGATGCGTGTGATGGTTTTAATACAAGCTGTTCGTTCTTCAAAACGGAAGATAAATTTAATTCTGACAGGGATAAGGCTATTGACAGATGCCGTGAAAAATGGATTTGCCACGACTGCAAATATAGTAAAATACCTTGTATTAAAGCTAATGAGTGCTGAGTAATGTTCAGTTAGGATTGTAGATTATAAGGAGGACTTTATGACTAAAGAGCAGCTTAAAAAATACAGAACACTAAAGGCAGAACTTATTGACATTGAAGCTGACATAAAGGCAAAGACAGTACATGATTCAGTGCAGAGATCAAAAAGGGAATTTCCTTATACTTTCGGGCATTACCATATTGAGGGCGTGCCTGATGAGGGTGCGTTTGATGAGAATTATGATCTGTTAATTCGTAAATCAAAAATTAAGGCACAGATTAGGGAAATCGAGAAGTTTGTTAATGGGATTGAGGATAATATTGTACATAAAAGTATAGAATTAAAATATATTATTATCGAAAAAGATAGGAAAGGTAATATTAAACCACCAATGAAATGGTATCAAATAGCGCAGAAAATTAATTGTGGATTGTCTGGAGATGGAATAAGAATGAAAGTTGATAGATTTTTAAAAAATATTTAGTTTTGTTCGTTTTGTTCGTTTTTGATGTGTTATAATTATAATAAGGAATGATGTAAGTGTTCATTTCCGACAGTTGTTTTTACTTCCAGTGTATGTTATATACTCCTTAATGCACTCCACCGTCCATTTGGACGGTGGTTGTGTTTTTACAAATAATTTAAAAGGAAGGTGAAATCATGGGTAGACCACGAAAATTTAAGAGCATTAAGCATATGGAAGAAATATGGGAAGCATATAAGGCTGATTGTGATAATCAGATGGTACTTACCCATGATTTTTCTTCAAAGAATTCTGAATTTATCAGCAAAGAATTGAAGCGAAGTATAACGTATACGATAGAAGGTTTTTGTGTGTTTGCCGGTATTTCTCGTGCTGCATTTTATGAGTATTATGGTGATAATCCGAAGTTTGTTGACATCGTTACGCGCATGAAAGAAGAGTGCGAGGTTGATGCACGCAAAAAGTTTGAATTGCAAGTGATACCGTCACAGCTTGCCGGACTTTGGATGTCCAAGTATGGGTATACAACAAAGGCTGATACAAATGTTTCCGGTTCAGTACCAGTTGTAATTTCGGGAGAAGATAACCTTGAAGATTAAACATCATAAAATAAACCTTCCCGATATTGTGGGCAAAGGATACGGCACTTTTTGGCGGTGGAAAGGACGTTATAGAGTATGCAAAGGCAGTCGTGCAAGTAAGAAATCTAAAACAACAGCATTGAATCTGATAACCCGGATAATGCAATATCCTGATGCCAATTTACTTGTCATCAGGAAAGTGTTTAGAACTTTGAAAGACAGTTGTTTTACTGAATTGAAGTGGGCTATAAATCGTTTAGGAGTTACGGACTTTTGGGAAATTAAAGAAAGCCCTCTTGAAATGACTTACATTCCGACAGGCCAGAAGATATATTTCAGAGGCCTTGATGATCCGCTAAAGGTTACCTCTATAACCGTTGAGCATGGTTATTTGTGTTGGAGTTGGATAGAAGAAGCCTATGAAATCAGCTCTGAAGATGATTTTAATATGCTTGACGAATCAATCCGTGGTGCAATTCCGACTGAAACAGGATTGTTCAAGCAGATAACCCTGACCTTTAATCCGTGGAATGAACATCACTGGATCAAAGCACGTTTCTTTGACAATCCTGATGACGAAACTCTTGCAATGACTACCAACTATATGTGTAATGAATGGCTTGACGATGCTGATAAAAAGGTGTTTGAAACCATGAAGCAGCAGAATCCACGACGGTATCGTGTTGCCGGATTAGGCGATTGGGGCATTGTCGATGGGCTTGTATACGAAAATTGGGAGGAAAAAATTTTTGATATTGATGAGATTCGCAAGCTGAACAGCGTGGAATCTGCATTCGGACTTGATTTTGGTTACACAAATGACCCGTCTGCATTCTTTTGCGGTCTTGTTGATAAATCAGAAAAAATTATTTGGGTATTTGATGAGATATATCAAAAAGGTATGAGCAACGAAAAAATTGCAGAGAAGATTATTAAAGCCGGACATGCCAAAGAAAAAATTCGAGCTGATTCTGCAGAACCGAAGAGCATCGACCGACTGTATGATTTAGGACTACGCCGTATACGCTGTGCAAGAAAAGGCAAAGACAGCATCAACAGTGGCATTGATTATATTCAGGATTTTAAAATTTTTATTCATCCTAAATGCGTTAATTTTATCACTGAAATCAGCAATTATACATGGGATACCGACAGCAAAACAGGAAAGAAGTTGAATAAGCCTATTGATGATTTTAACCATCTGATGGACGCAATGAGATATGCTCTTGAAGATTTCAGCAAAGGTTCAGCATTTAGCTTTGATTAAAATAATATTAACAAACCTTGAAAGCGTTATGTTTTCGAGGTTTTATTTGTACACGAAAGGCGGTGAAAAGCAATGTGGCTTTTTAATAACATAGCTTCTAAAATATCTAATATGATTATACATGGTGCAAAAAGTAAAATGTCTGATATGGAATTTCTTGAAAGAGAAATAGCAAGATGGAAGTGCTCGACAGAACGAATCATGCAGATAAAAGGACATCTGTACTATAACAACGAACATGATATTTTAACCAGAAAAAGAACTGTTATCGGTGAGGATGGTAAGCTGCAAGAGGTGGACAATCTCCCTAATAATCGTATTATAGATAATCAGTACGGAAAATTAGTAAATCAAAAAACCAATTATTTATTAGGACAGCCGTTTGTCATTGAAAGCAAGAACGAACAATACTCCAAATTTTTAAAGCGAATTTTTAACAAACAGTTTATGAACACCTTAAAAAACGCAGGAAAATCTGCTTTAAACGGTGGTATTTCATGGCTTTATCCTTACTACAATGATGAGGGTGATTTATCATTCCGAATGTTCCCAAGCTATGAAATTCTACCCTTTTGGAAAGACAGTGAACATACCGTTCTTGATTGTGCAGTAAGGTTATATCAGATTCAAGGATATGAGGGTACAACTCCTGTTATAATCGAAAAGGTTGAAATATTTGATATGCAAGGCATACATTGCTATGTTTTAGACGGTAATAATCTGATTCCCGATGCTTTGTCAGGTGAATCTGATTGTGCTTATGTGACGGCAAATGGTAAGCCTTTGAATTGGTCGAAAATACCGTTGATTCCTTTGAAGTATAATGAACAGGAAATACCGCTTATTAAGAAGGTTAAATCACTTCAAGACGGTATCAATGTTATGCTTTCGGACTTTGAAAATAATATGCAGGAAGATGCCAGAAATACAATTCTTGTTCTGAAAAATTATGACGGTGAAAAGCTTGGAGAATTCAGAAAGAACCTTGCTACATATGGAGCTGTTAAAGTACGCTATGACGGTGAAACAAAAGGCGGAGTTGAATCCCTTGAAATAGCAGTAAATGCAGAAAATTATAAGGCGATTCTTGACATTTTTAAAAAGGCTCTCATTGAAAATGGCATGGGTTATGACGCTAAAGATGACCGGCTTTCGGGTAATCCTAATCAGATGAATATTCAGTCAATGTATTCTGACATTGATTTAGACGCTAATGATATGGAGACTGAATTGCAGGCAGCTTTTGAAGAAATCCTCTGGTTTGTCAATGCTCATCTTGAAAATACTGGCAAAGGCAATTTTGAAAATGAAGAAGTAAACATTATTTTTAATCGTGATATTCTTATCAATGAAAGTGAAGCTATTGCGAATTGTGCGGCTTCCGTAGGTATTCTTTCAGATGAAACTATTGTTGGTCAGCATCCGTGGGTCGACGATCCGCAGAAGGAGCTTAAACGCATTAAAAAGCAAAAACAAGAGGAATTTCAGCAGGATTACGACCCTTTCGGTGGTGATGTGAATGCGGAACAGTGAGTATTGGAAACAGCGTTTTTCACAGCTTGAAGAAGCCCAGAACAATTTTTCAAAAATAACGGTTTCTGAGATAGAAAATCTGTACAGGCAGACTCAGAAACAGATTGAAAGCAAAATTGCTGTCTGGTATCAGAGGCTTGCCGATAATAACGAAATCACCCTTGCAGAAGCCAGACAGTTTCTGAAAACCTCCGACTTGAAAGAATTCAGGTGGGACGTTGAAGAATACATAAAATACGGCAAGGAAAATGCTCTTAATCAGCAGTGGGTAAAGCAGCTTGAAAACGCTTCCGCAAAGGTTCACATATCAAAGCTGGAAGCTATAAAAATCCACACTCGACAAAGTCTTGAAGAACTGTTTCAAAAGCAGTATGTAACACGTTTGTCAACATATCAGAATACTTGCAGCGATAGTTACTACCACACCGCCTATGAGCTTCAAAAGGGTTTCAATATCGGTTGGGACATTGCAGGGCTTAATCAGTCGCAGATTGAAAAAATCATCTCAAAACCTTGGTCGGCTGACGGCTACAATTTTTCCGAGCGTATCTGGTACAATAAAAACAAGCTGATAAACGAAGTCCATACTGTGCTTACTCAAAGCATGCTGACAGGATTTAATCCGCAAAAGGCTATTGATACGCTTGCTAAAAAAATGAATACTTCAAAAACCAATGCAGGGCGGCTTATTATGACTGAAAGCGCGTTTTTTTCAAGCCTTTCGGAAAAAGAATGTTATAATAATTTAGGCGTTGAAAAATATGAAATTTTAGTGACTCTCGATAGCCGTACATCTGAAATTTGCCAAAATCTTGACGGGAAAGTATTTGACATGAAGGATTTTCAGCCGGGAGTTACCGCACCGCCTTTTCATGTTAATTGCCGTTCGACTACAGTTCCATATTTTGATGAAGATTTTGGGAATATTGGCGAACGTGCAGCACGTGATAAGGACGGTAAAACATATTACGTTCCTGCTGATATGACCTATTCGGAGTGGAAAAAATCTTTTGTTGATGGCGGTGATAAAGTGGGGCTTGCCGTATACAGTGACGGCATTGGTGTTCACTACAAAAAACATGTTGAACCTGTTCCAAAAAATAATTTTATACCAGCAAACAGCATCGAAGAGGCGCAGGAATTCGCAAAGCGATATTGTAATGATGGCTTTATGGCTAAAACATTTAAAGGCAAAATTGATTATAAGGGCATTAGTCTTGACAATGCAAATGCTATAAACAAAGCTCTTTGGGAAACTTTTGAAACTATAGATCTTGAAAAAATATCAGGTATTAAGGCTGTATCACCTATGTCGGCTATCGGCAAAAAAGCGTTTAAAGACGGAGATTATGCTGTAATGGCTTACAGTCCTGTTGAACATGGTATTTTTATAAATAAAAATATTTTGAAAAACGAAAGTGCTTTTGCTGAATATCTTAAAAAATCCCAAGAAGCCTGGGACATAGTTATAAACAATATAGATAAGTTATCTGATAAAAGTAAAGAAACTGCTCTTATTTATAAGAATGCAGGGCGTTCTTTAGTGGACGGTACTACTGTTGAGGGAATGCTAAAGCATGAGCTTGGGCATCACGTACAATGGACTTTGCTTGACGTCAAAACAAATAATCTTGTAGGTTCAAGAATGAGTCAATTTTCTCCTAAAATATCGGGTTATGCCAATTCAAGTAAAAGCGAATATTTGGCGGAAAGCTTTTCGGCATATTTGAAAGGGGAATATGATATTCTTGATCCAGAATATGTTAGGTTTATAGATTCTAAGTTGCTTGACAAATCTGTGGGAAGTGGTATAATAAAAGAAAGCAGCAAAAAATCTATTATGCCTATTACTGATAATTCTATAGAAAAAGTTCCAAAGGTAAAGATTAAGGGATATTCTGATGAGCAATGTGAAGCAATTCAAAATCAGCATAAAGAACTTTTAAAATATTCTCGTGATAATAATGAAAATAAGGAAGTTGCTTTTGTATTTGATAATGAGCTGAAAAATCGTAAGGAATTTAAAGGCTCAGATGATAGGCTTGATTTTGGCGGCGCATTATACGGTAAAGATTTATTTGTAATGCATAATCATCCGAGGAATAGTAGTTACTCTGATTATGATATTCAGTTTTTTACTACAAATGATAATGTAAAATCCTTGTCAATTATAAAAAATAATGGGAATGTAGAGATTATATCTAAAACGGCGTCATTTACCTTAAAAGAAATGAAAACTGTTTATAAAAGAGCTTTTAAAAAGTACGTTAAACAAGGAACTAATGAGGAAATTGATAAGGCAATTGAATATATGCTAAAGAAAAATGGAGGTATTTTAGAATGGATAAAATAATAACACAGCTTGATGGCGGAACTCTTGAAGAAAGGATAGCGTCATCAAAGGAATTTTTAGGTCTTTCGCCCAATCAATCTTTTCAAGATTTAGATATTGATGAAGACGATGATAAAAAT
>CAMWXM010000087.1 GCA_947178195.1 uncultured Ruminococcus sp. | reverse complement strand
CTTTATATCATTATAACATTTTTTTCTAAAAAATAAAAGGGGGTTTTTAATGAAATCAAAAAAAAGCCTCAAAGGAACGATTTTAATAATTATTTTTTCTGTTCTGGCAGTCGGGGTAATATTTGCTTCTCTGCTTATGAGCAGCAAAGAAAATTATTCCGAAAGCTATTTTTACAGTATGGACACATGCATTGAAATAATTGGCAACAATGACATAAAAAGCGACATAAAGGATATTTTTTACGAGACTGAAAAAATATTCGACTGTCACGATCCAGACAGCGAAGTATCAAAGCTCAATAAATCCCAGTCTGCCGATTGCCCGGATAAGCTTTCAAACGCTATAAAACGTATTACAGAACTTAATAAAAAATACGGGAACGGGGCGGATATTACCATCGGAGCGCTTACCACTTTATGGAATATAACCGGAGATGAACCCACAGTTCCTGATAATGCAGATATAAAGGCAGCCCTTGACACGGTAGGATATGAAAATATTAAAATAGATGGAAATACCATTTCATTGAAAAACGGTGCATCCCTTGATTTCGGCTGTGCTGCTAAGGGAGCTGCCCTTGATTACGCAAAAGAAACGCTCGAAGAAAATTGTGCCGGAAAAACTATAGTTTCAGCCGGAAGCTCGTCTATTCTGCTTTACGGCGACGACAGCTTCACAACGAGTATCCTCTCTCCTGAAAGCGATGATATTATCGGGAAAATACACACTGGGGCAGGATTTATTTCAACTTCGGGTGGCTATCACAGATATACGGAAATCGATGGAAAGGAATATATCCATATTCTTGATACAAAAACGGGAATGCCTTCTGAAACCGACCTTACCTCAGTAACGGTTTTCTGTCAGAGCGGTATAGATTCGGATTTTCTTTCCACGCTGATTTTTACAGGTGGCACTGAAAACATAGACAAATTTTTAAAGGACAAGGATATCAAAATAGTCGCTGTGGATAAGAACAAAAACATTTATGTAAGCGACGGATTTGATTTTGAACTTACGGATAATACATTTAATGTCGGTGATAAAAAATGAAAAAATCTTATAAAGCGGCATATTCGGGAATAATGCTTGCACTTTCAGCAGGAATTTCCGCTGCGGAAAGCCTGATACCTCTGCCGCTGGGAGTAAAGCCGGGATTTTCAAATATTCCCGTAATGTTTGCACTGTCCGAATTAAATGCCGGCATAAGCTTTTCAATATGCCTGCTCAAATCAGTGTTTGTACTTTTTACAAGAGGAACAACAGCATTTTTTATGTCTTTTACAGGAGGCATACTGGCTTTCTGCGTCATGCTGCTTGTTTATAAAAAAAGCAAAGCTTCTTTTGTTGTAATAAGCATACTGGGAAGCCTTGCTCATAATACAGGACAGATCATTGCCGCATGTTTTATTATGGGGAATACGGTAATATTCGCCTATCTGCCCATGCTTATAATTTCAGGTATAATAGCCGGAACAGCGACCGGTCTTGTACTGAAAATAATATTACCAATACTAAGGAGGAACAAATGAGAAAATTAAATGGAATACATTTAAATCATAATAAAAATACCGCTCAATGCAAAACAGAAATTCTTGGCGTACCCAAGGAAGTTGTAATTCCCATGAATATGAATATGGGTGCTCACAGCGAACCCCTTGTCAAGCCGGGGGATGTTGTAAAGGTCGGAGACAAAATCGGCGATTCAAGCGCATTTTTATCTGCTCCCGTTCATTCCAGTGTATCGGGAAAGGTAAAAGCCATTACCGAAATAAAAGCCGCCAACGGTCCTTGCAAAGCTATAGCTATTGAAACAGACGGACAGCAGACGGTTTCAGAAAGTGTAAAGCCGCCTGTGATAAACAACCTTGAGGCCTTTGTAAAGGTGATACGTGAAAGCGGACTTACAGGCTTAGGAGGTGCTGGCTTTCCTACTCATATAAAAAACAATCCAAATACTAAAATAGATACGCTTATTATAAACGCCGCAGAATGCGAGCCGTATATAACCTCCGACCACCGCCAGATGCTGGAAGACCCTGACGCTGTTATCGGCGGAATAAAGCTTGTAATGAAATACCTTGAAATACCTAGAGCGATCATCGGTATCGAAAATAATAAAATGGATGCTGCAAAGCTTCTGGAAGAAAAAACAGCTTCCGAAAGCGGCATTTCAGTTAAAACGCTGCCTGCCGTTTATCCTCAGGGAGCGGAAAAGGTGCTGATATATAATATCACCGGCAGAATGGTTATGGAAAGACAGCTACCGTCCGACCAGAATGTGATAGTGCTGAATGTTTCAACGGTAGCATATATTTACACATACTGCCAGACCGGAATGCCTCTTATCGAAAGACGTATTACCGTTGACGGAGATATTATTAAAAAGCCCTGTAATTTAATGGTAAAAATTGGAACTCACGTTTCAGAAATACTGGAATATGCCGGCTGCGAAACTGAAAAGCTTAAAAAACTTGTTCTGGGCGGACCTATGATGGGAATGTGCGCATACGATACGGATATTGTTATCGGAAAATCCAACAACGCCGTGCTGGCATTTGAAAAGATTGCCGAAAAAACAATGACCAACTGTATAAGATGCGGACGCTGCATTAATACATGTCCGCTGAACCTTATGCCCACGGAAATCGAAAAGGCATATCTGAGAAAAGATGTTGAAGCTCTCAAAAAGCTGAAGGTTATGCTTTGCATGAACTGCGGCTGCTGCACATATGCATGTCCTGCGGGAAGAAATCTTGCGGAAATAAATCAGCTTGCAAAAGCGATGATACCAAGAAAATAAGAAGTTGTTCTCTCAGCATCATACTTTAAGAAAGGCGGAAAAAAATTGAATATACTGACAGTTTCACCCTCCCCTCACGTTAAGGGGAACATGACGACACAACGGATAATGCTGTGCGTTATAATTTCACTTTTACCGGCTGCAATCGCTTCGGGAATTATTTTCGGACTCAAAGCTCTTATGCTTATTTCAGTATGCATTATTTCATGCATATTTTTTGAAGCGATATGCCGCAGAATAATGAAAAAAGAACAGACTATCGGCGACATGAGCGCAGTTGTTACAGGTATGCTTTTAGCCTTCAATCTTCCGGTAACACTTCCCTTGTGGATGGCAGTGATTGGCTGCTTTGTGGCTATAGTTATCGTAAAGCAGCTTTTCGGCGGTCTCGGTCAGAATTTTGCCAACCCTGCCATAGTTGCAAGAATCGTTCTTATGGTATCCTTCGGGGCAGAAATGACATCATTTGCATTGCCGCAGTACTGGAAAGAAAATCCCGATGAAATAATAACAGGGGCTACTCCCCTTGTTACAGAGTCTGCGTCCTTCAAAGACCTTTTCTTTGGATTTACAGGCGGCTGCCTCGGCGAGACCTGTGCTCTTGCACTTCTTCTCGGCGGAATCTATCTTATCGTAAGAGGAATCATTTCTCCTGTAACTCCTATAGCGTTTATCGGTACTGTGGGAGTTCTGGCATTTATTTACGGACTTGCCGATGGCGGATTGAATAACGGTCTTGAACACGCCCTTTATCAGATATTATCAGGCGGTCTTATCTTAGGCGCATTCTTTATGGCAACCGATTATGTCACGACCCCTATAACTCCAAAGGGCAAGCTTATTTTCGGAATAGGCTGCGGAATAATAACATTTTTAATAAGAGAATTTGGCAGCTATCCAGAGGGCGTTTCTTTCTCAATTTTACTTATGAATATCGTAACTCCTTACATTGACAGATTCACCATGTCAAAACCCATAGGAGCAGTAAAGGAGGCTAAAACAAAATGAAAGAAAAAATAATGCCGCCTTTGGTATTGGCAATTATTGCGATAGTAGTATGCGGCTTGCTTGTATCTGCAAATTATCTTACAAAGGATAAAATAGCGGCAGCACAAATAGAAAAAACTTCCAAATCTCTTTCCGAAACATTTGGAGAGTCAGAATACAAAGAAATTTATCCCAATGTAATTCTGGAAGGTATTAATGCTGTTTACGAAGGAGATAACGGTAAAACAATTTACGAAATCACTGTCAGCGGCTATGCTAAGGACGGTCTGCATGTACTTATCGGTTTTGATGAAAATGACAGTATTTGCGGAATTGGATTTTTAGATATTGCTGAAACTCCGGGACTTGGTTCAAAAGTCAAAGATGACGAAAGCTTTATAGAACAATTTATGGGCGTATCAGACAAGGATTTTGAATTTACTCCTATAACCGGCGCTACATATTCATCAAACGGTATGAAATCAGCCGTTGAACTTGCTTTAAAAGCACATAACGGGGAGGATGAAAAATGAGTAATTTCAAAGAATTTACAAAAGGTCTTATAAAAGAAAATCCAAATCTTGTGGGACTGCTTGGAATGTGTCCTACCCTTGCGGTAACCACTCAGGCAATAAACGGAATAGGTATGGGACTTGCAACCACTTTTGTGCTTTTAGGCTCTAATATTGTAATTTCACTTCTTAAAAATGTTATTCCAAAAACTGTGAAGCTTCCCTGCTATATCGTTATCATCGCAGGCTTCGTAACTCTCATAAGCTTTCTGCTTCACGGCTATATCCCAAGTCTTTACGACGCTTTAGGAACGTTTTTAAATCTTATTACGGTAAACTGCATTATTTTAGGAAGAGCGGAAATGTTTGCCTGCAAAAACAAAGTGATCCCATCGGCTCTGGACGGTCTTGGAATGGGACTGGGATTTACTCTTTCCCTTTTCCTTATGGGCTCTGTCAGAGAAATCTTAGGCTCAGGCTCATGGATGGGATTTAAAATTCCGGGTATGCACCCTATGTCGGTATTCGTTATGTCGGCAGGCGGCTTCTTTGTTCTGGGCTGTATCATTGCGGTCATCAATAAAGTAGCAGGAAAAAAACCTCCTCAGAAATTAGGCTGTGCCGGCTGTCCTAACGCTGAAAATTGCGCTGCCAGAAAAGGAGGAGAATAATGAAAAGTATTTTTATTATAATGCTCTCGGCTGTTTTTGTGGATAACTTCGTTTTATCAAAATTTATGGGTATCTGCCCATTTTTGGGTGTTTCGAAAAAGCTTTCCTCAAGCCTTGGCATGGGAGCGGCGGTTATATTCGTAATGGTCTGTGCCACAGCGGTTACATATCCGGTATATTCGGGCATTTTAGCTCCTAACGGTCTTGAATATTTAAACACTGTTTCATTTATTCTTATAATCGCTCTTTTTGTACAGCTGGTCGAGATAGCACTCAAAAAGATAATGCCTCCCCTTTATAATGCGCTGGGGGTATATCTTCCGCTTATAACCACAAACTGTGCGGTACTGGGCGTAACGCTTATCAATATTGAAAACGGCTACAGCTTTGTTGAATCTCTTGCAAATTCATTTTTTGTGGGAGTCGGATTCACTCTTTCTCTGATACTTTTTTCGGGAGTACGTTCAAAGCTGGAAACGGCGGATATTCCTCAGACATTCAAAGGCGTCCCCTCAACTCTTATAGCCGCATCAATCGTTTCGATAAGCTTTTTAGCTTTTTCTGGACTTATCAAGTGAAAGGAAAACGGATAAATGTTTAATACTTTTATACTTCCAATAATTATATTTGCGGCGCTGGGACTTATTGCCGGAATCCTTCTTACCGCCGCTTCAAAAATATTTCATGTTAAAACCGATGAGAGAACAGAACAGATTTCCGAAGCTCTTCCACAGGCAAACTGCGGCTCATGCGGATATGCTGGCTGTTCGGACTATGCAAAAGCCATTGTAGAAAAAGGCGCACCCACTAATCTCTGCCGTCCGGGAGGCACGGAAACGACTCAGAAGATAAGCGCAATTATGGGAACGACTGCCGCAGAAATGATACCTGAGACTGCCGTTGTACACTGCCGTGGAAACTGCGATACGGTAAAGCAGCTTTTTGAATTTAACGGTACTCAGACCTGCGCTGCGGCAAAAAGATTTTACAGTGGTTCAAAGGCATGTGCTTACGGCTGTATAGGCTTAGGCGACTGCGTAAATGTCTGTGACGAAAAAGCTATTGAAATTGTAAACGGCGTCGCAGAGGTCACCGGCAATTGTATAGCCTGCGGAAAATGCGCCAAAGCCTGTCCTCAGGGACTTATCTCCTTAAAGCCGATCACAAAGCATATTGATGTAAAATGCTCGTCAAAGGATAACGGAAAAGCTACAAAGCTTGCCTGCTCCAACGGCTGTATAGGCTGCAAAATATGCGAAAAGAAATGTCAGAACGACGCAATAAAGGTTGTGGATCTCCACGCCGTTATAGATTACGATAAATGTACCGGCTGCGGCGACTGTTTTAACGCATGTCCCGTAAAGGCAATAACAAACTGCGAGGACTTAAAATGAAAAAAATATTAGATGTCGTTTTGGTTGCATTTTTGTGCATTTCGCTGTCCGGCTGCGGAACTGAAAGCATAGACAAAGAGCTTGCCTTTGAAAATATGAGAAATTATTTTATAAACGATTTCAGATGCGAAGATTACTATATTCAGATGTCCCAGACTCAGGATCAATCTCATATTATGACAGAAATATCTGCCATAGGCGACGACTGCGCTTTTTTAGAGTATGATTATTCAGGAGCTTTAAAATTTTTCCGCAATGATAAACTTACTACTATTTCTCCCCAGACTTATTATAATACCGAATCCTGCGATGCAAAGTGGACGGATTTTTCATACAATAAAACTGCTGAAAATTATCGCCAAGTATTATTTCAGCTTTGCCAGAACGACAAAACAAACTCAGTCGAGGAAATAAAAATTGAAAAAAATGAAAACGACGATTTTCCATATAAAATTTCCGTCTATTTCGATCTTGAAAAAATCAATGCAAAGGAGCTTTTTAACAGCGGAGGAAATTTCGGTTCCGTCAGTATTAAATTTCTATGCGATGAAAATGGTAAAAATATCGATGATATTTCATTGAATGTTCAGTATGATTACAACTCCAAAATTTATATAATTTCAGCATATTACGGCGAACCTAATCTTCCGGATAAGGACGGAAACAACGGTCAGCGTCCGGAGGATATACAGGAAATTTTTGAGGATTATTCAGAGGATATGCAAAATTCCTTTGAAGAATATCTTAACAGTATACAATCTAATTTCAGCCAGAATATCGCTCAATAAAATGCAAAGAAAAACCCATACCCGATTCAAAATCAGGTATGGGTCTTTTTGTATCTTTTATCAGTTTACTTTTTTTAAATAAAGATAATCTATATTAGGACCGCCGTTTTCCGTTTCAGAGGTCATACGAATAACGTTATTACCTTTATTCAGATCCAGAGTAATCTGCTTATCTACCCACGTTGTCCATACTTCAGTAGATTCAAAGTCCTGACTCACGCCATCAGCATCTCCGTTTACCTGGATTTTCATTGATCTGTTTGCAGTACTGCCGTTTGCAAAGCTGATGTTACAGATATAGCTGCCGCTCTCCGGAACAGTAATATTCCATTCCATAAAACTTTCGGCACAGTTATCCAGATTCAGATAGCCTTTATTTCTAAATCCTGCATTACTGCTTTCTTTCACGCCTTTTGAATATGTCATTTCATCTGCGTAATAAAAAGCGCTCTTTTCCTTAACAGCAGTAAAGCTGCCTTTTTTAGTCAGGAATTTATTCATTTCCGTAATATCGTCAACATTTATAACACCATCTGAATTTGTATCGGCAAACTGTCTTTCAAATCCGGTAAACCTATCAGTATCAATATTACGCTTCATTATCATAACATCGAAAACATTTAACTTTCCGTCATGATTCACATCTCCAACAATAACCTTCACAGGAGCTTCGCCGGCAAATTCAACAGGTTCTAATATCCACGACTGGCAATCATGACCATTGACCTCCCACTGCTGTACATTTGCACCTTCTTCAGCCAATGCGTTCTTGACCTCAACACAGGCTGTGTTAGCAGAAGATTTTGTAACTATTACATAGCTTCCGTCACCGTTATCCAAAAGCTTGAAAAGCTGTGCGTCTGCATTTGTATTTTCGTAAATTCCTATATTTGTACCGTTTTCACTCTTACCGTCAGTCACATCGAGAAGATATTTTTCTTCACCGTCAGCAAGGCTGTAAATGTAGTAGTAACCGTCTGCACCGATCTCGAATTTCCACAAATCCTGAGAATTTATCACCTGAGTATTTTTCTGTATTACATTGACGCCGTTTGCAGGCGCAGAGTCAATTGCCATATAGCGACCACTGTTTTTATTTTTAAGACAATATGTCAACTCAGTATTAATATTTTCATATAAGCCGCTGGAATTAAGCTTTACAGCCGGTCTGTCAGGAAGTGACTGATCAGAGCCAAGATAGAAGCTGGTATGAGGCGGCTGATTATAGCCTGTTTGTTCACATGCCACCTGTGTTCTGTACTGAATATCGTGCATAAGCGTAGTAATACGATAGTCAGTAGGACTTGTTGTACAATAAATACGCAGACTCTTATTATCTGCTGTTCTGAGAACAAGTTCCTCACGCCAGTCACCGAAAATATCAGCCGTCAGATTTGGAGTTGCCTTGGTGCTGTTATTGGAAGCACAGCCGTCAGCGGTGAAGATCGTATCTATCTTTTTATTATCATTCACTTTGGTAATTGTAATATCATTTTGTAATTCTCGTTCAAGATCACCATCCCAGTAAATAAGAAAGTTCATGGCTGGTACAGCAATGCCTAAGTTGTTTCCTTGTCCGTCCATAACAACCCCAGCAGGTCTTGCGCCCCAGAATTCAGCCCCGGGATTTCCGGCATAAACATTGGCAGCACAACATCTTCCTGTGTCCTTATCTCCATCAAAATGAAGTATATCCTTGCCGTTTGCAGGATCAATAAGCGAAACTCCATAAGGCTCATGCTCATGACATACCCAAAGCTCCTGTCCGGGACGGTCAGGCAGCAAATCGCTGAGGTGCATGGCGTCTCCATGTCCCTTTTCGTTACACCAAAGAACCGAGCCGTCATCGTCCAGACATATCGCACCAATAGCCAGCTCCTGTTTTCCGTCATTATCCACATCAGCAGGCATACAGTTGTGGTTTCCATCGCCGTATCCGGGCGCAGACGGATCGTATCCCGTATCAAATCCCCAGCGTTTAACTAATTTCTTATTCACAACATCATATGCAACTGCTGTCATTCTGGTATAATAGCCACGAACAGAAACTGCACTTGGATGTACTCCGTCACAGTACATAACTGCGCCTAAAAATCTGTCGCAGCGATTGCCGTAATTATCGCCCCATGTATTTTTAGAGATTTCCCCTCTGGGATATTCATAATTTACGGTATCAAGAGCTGTACCAGTTTCGCCGTCAAATAATGTATAATATTCAGGTCCGTCAAGTATATATCCTCCTTCATTGCGGTAATCCTTTGATGCGTCGCCAATCACTTTTCCAACGCCGTCAACAGTTCCATCGGCAGTCTTACATGTCATTTCCGCTTTTCCGTCACAGTCGAAATCCGCAACAAGGAACTGTGTATAATGTGCGCCGGCACGGATATTTTTTCCCAGATCAACACGCCAGAGCTTCTTGCCGGACAGTGTGTAGCAGTCAATATACACATTTCCTGTCAAGCCTGCTTGAGAATTGTCCTTTGCATTTGACGGATCCCATTTCACAAAGATCTCGTAAGTACCGTCACCGTCAACATCTCCTACAGAGCAGTCATTAGGACTGTATGTGTAATCCTCACCGCCTGCGGGAACGTCCATAGGGATATCGATATAATTCTTATTGGAAATAAGACTGCATGAATCCGATGAAATAACCTTATCCCCCGACAGCGTATCTACACGATATTTCGATTTGGCATTTCCTTCCTTATCAAGATAACATGTGGCTTTTCCCGAATTGCTGGTGTAGATCAGTGTGTTGTCACGATAAAGCTTAAATACCGCATTATCAGCATCATTTGCAAGAAAACGCCAGCTTACGAGCATACCGTCTCCAGTGTTTATTGCCGAAATGCCTCTGTCAAGATATTCAGCAATATTATTTCCCGTTCCATATGCCGCCGAAACAGGAGTCATTCCGATGCTACATGGTATCATAGAAGCGCCGACAGCCAAAGCCATTACTGCCGCCCTGATTCTTCTGAATTTGAAATTCATTGCTATTCCTCCATAAAATTAATAAAAAACGTACAAAGATCGCCTCTTGAAGCGACATTATCTTAATGTAAATTTTATCATATTTTTTTTTCATTGTCAAGAAATTTTCGTGACATTTACCATTTACAAAGACTGCATTTGAGTTTACATTTGAAAAAAATAAGGCAATACCACAGTATCGACTTAAAATCTTATTCAGAGCTGTTTCAAATATATCATAATCTTACTGTTTTTATCAAAAAGATTGTATATTTTTGTTACAAATCAATAGTATAATAT